>JAGLQD010000229.1 GCA_023136985.1 Candidatus Sabulitectum sp.
GAGTGGTCTGCACGAAGGTGTGTCAATCTTCATGGTTTCAAGCAATCAGGTTCGTGATGCTGTAGTATCCAACCTGAGAGCCAGAGGGTATCTTGATTGCTCAGTGAATGTAGACTGGCCCAGGTGGGGAGTAGAGGCATATGAAGTAAAAATAAATGTTATACCCGGACGGCAGAGCATAAGAGGAGGGTTTGTTTTTGTTGGAGATACAACTCTGTCAGTTTCCCGAATGACTGAGCTGTGTCCCATGGATTTTGGTTCTCCTGTAACCCCTTCAGATACTGCGTTCTTTTCAGCTATGATTCTAAGCGAATATGCCAACATGGGGTATTTGAGAGCACATGTAAATCTTGAAATTGAACCATTCTCCAGTGACAGCAGCGATAATCATCGGAACATTCACTTGACCATTGAAAGCGGGTCGATCTGTTACCTTGGAGGCATTACTGTTACCGGTCTTTCAAGCGTACGCCATCAGGTTGTTTTGAGAGAATTCGATATAGAGCCCGGCGCACCGATTAATATGAAACTTATGCGGGAAGGTCTCTCTGCCGTGTACTCCTTGGGACTGTTCAGTAATGTTCAGACTGAGTACATCGGTCTTGCTCGGGGGCTGGATACCATACAAGTAGTTGTGGATGTGATGGAGCAGGACTACATTGAGATTGAAGTTGCAAGTGGTTACATTTCCCCGGAAGCAGTGTTTGGCTCAGTTTTCTGGAGGCAGCCTAACATCATGGGCAATAATCAGGTTCTCACCCTTGGAGGAACTTACACCAGATATATTTCCAGTGATAACTCCGGTAATGAGTTTGAACCTCAGATCATTTATGAAGAACCATGGTTTCTTTCCACAAGATGGCGGATTCAGTTGAAAGCCGATTACTACTATATGCAGAGAGACTACCAGGAGGAACGCAGTTACGGTGGAGAAGTAGGCTTGTCCAGGGAATTTATGGATATCTGGCGATACACTGCGGGATACAGAATTGAAAGACTCAGATATAGATCAACAGCTGAGGATTCTACCGAGCTGATACAGGACTGGACAAATACAGCCAGGATAAGCAGTGGAATTTCCCGGGACACAAGAATTCCCCTTCTGAATCCGGTGAGGGGTAACTGGTTTAAGATCGCCGGTAGTATTGCTGGAGGAATTGCAGGGGGAAATATTGATTTCTATACAGTAGATAGTGAATACAGGCGTTTTCTTCCTTTAACCGGTACGTTT
>JAGLQD010000023.1 GCA_023136985.1 Candidatus Sabulitectum sp.
TGGGTAGCTCCAGATAGTTATTTCTGTAGCTTGTTGACTTTTGTAAACCATCAAGTATCTTACGGGTTGATTCTTTGGGATGGCGTAAAAGAAAGCGGGATTTGATGTTACAAATACAAGCAAAGCAGTACTATAATACGCAATTCAGTTGCAACAGTTCAGGAACAGAGGGAGCCTCTGGCCTGTGGCTTGAAGCAAAGAAAGATCCAGAGAAAGTTAATTGTTATGACTTCCTGTTTCAGGATGTTGTTGAAAGGAGCAGGTTATAGATGTTAGCTAAGCCTCCGGATATAGCCAAACTTAAAGCGGACAAAAACGAACGAAAGCTCATAAAGGCTCTTGGTTACAAAGCTGGTTCCGCCATACGAGCCAAAGCTGCAAATGCAATCGGAGTGGTTGGGAGTGTCGCAGCACTGGAACCGCTCTGCTCTCTCTTTGAAAATGATGATGAGTTGATTGAAATCCGTGTTGAAGCAGTTTCCGCGGTGGGAAAGATCAGTGCCTGGATAATGAAATTACACCAGCAGACGAACTCTGATTCGGTGAAACCCTCTGAGGCTCGCAGGAATGCTGAAGAGAACAGTGTTGTGTTCAAAGCCAGAACCAGGCTGAGAAAGATCATGAAAGACGGTCCTGAAGAAATTCGTCTTGCTGCTGCTCAGGCCTGCATGAACCTGCCGCTCACAGAGGATTCAGCTGTTACAAAAGCCTTCAAAACCGGCATTAACAAGAATACAGATGGTAATGTTGACAATGGGTCAGACCCGGATGTCAGGGAAGCAGATCCGGTTGCAGAGAAAGAGAAAGTAGCAGATACGGAGCACCAGGTTGAAGATTCCGCTGCTTTACCTGAATCGAACCAGGAACCAAAAACTGAACAACACATACAGAACAGGCCAAACGAAGTGAAGAGGGAGATAAGTATGCATAATCCGGACTTGGATAAACCCGTAGAAATAGCACCAAATACCTACTGGGTGGGTAGAAGAGATGATACTCTTCTGGAACGAAATATTTACCTGCGTATTTTTAAAAACGGAGATAAGACGATCAATCTGCTCATCGATCCGGGACCACCGGAAGACCTTACTCCACTGGTAAAGAAACTTTCCTCCCTTATCGGAGGAATCAGAAATCTGAATATTATGTTTCTCAACCATCAGGATCCGGATGTTTCCTACAATTCCGGTCATCTGCAGAAGCTCAATCCCAACTGCGTTGTTCTATGCTCCGAAGACTCTTGGAGGCTTGCAAAGTTCTACGGTCTTGATCCGAAAAAGTACAAAGCTGTAGAGAGTTTCAAAGATATGTCAGTAGTACTGAGTACAGGTCACAAAATAAGATTTGTGCCAACACCTTATTGCCACTTCCGCGGGGCAGTGATGTTGTATGATGAGGAAACCGGAGTTCTCTTCTCTGGTGATTTCCTTGGTGGACTTTCGTTTAACCCCGACCTGTATGCCACTGAAGATTCCTGGGACGGGGTAGCAACCTTTCACCAGATCTACATGCCCAGTCAGGCTGCGTTGAAGCATGCTGTGAGCAACATCAGGGAACTGGATAAAACACCTGGTATCATAGCTCCCCAGCACGGCAGTATCTTAACCGGCGATCTGGTGAGTAGTTTTCTTGGAAAGGTAGAGAATCTTGAAGTCGGGCTGGATCTTTTCCTGAAGGATCACAACAAGAAGAACTACATTTCAGCTTTGAATGAACTGCTTGCAGAATTCAGTCAAATTGTTGACTCAACCATTATTCCCAAAGCATTGAGTGCATTTCGTGCTGACGGTTCATTTCCAAATGCTATCACTGTAGGGAAAAATGGCGTAACAGATATAAAAGTTGATGCCCAGTATGCCATTGAAATATTCTTGCGGGAGCTCAGAAAGATGACCCCTGCTGATACGCTGGATCTTGTTGATATCAGCATTGTACGAGTTCTTACCATGTGGAAGATCCCTCTGCCGGAGTTCATGTTGATGAAATCAAATAACGAGGATAGCTTCTTCGAAGCTTAGCAGAAAAATCTTACAGGGACTGATTCGCTGATGAGGATCGTTCTTAACTGGTAATGCTACCGACCTCCGGCCCGGCTGGAGGTCGGTGTGTTTTATAATACTACCTCATTGAACCGGATCTATTTTCAGCGAGAATAAGGAGCCATCGGTGAGAAAAAGACAAAGTCCTCTGGTTAGAGATACCGATACAGGAAGCCTGCTTGAGTTGCTTATGGTTATTGCAGTGGTAACTATTCTTGTAAACAGAGCTCTTCTGGCTGCTGCAGGGTACCCGCAGATATCTCCAGGTGATCTTCATATTGCTCATATGCTCTGGGGTGGTTTCTTGATGTTTATTGCTCTGGTTATGGTCTTTCGCTTCTGGAATCCCTCTGTTCGAAGGCTTGCAGCATTCTTTGGAGGAATGGGTTTTGGTCTTTTCATAGACGAGCTTGGAAAATTCATAACAGAAAATAACGACTATTTTTACAAGCCCACTATTGCGGTGATCTATGTGATATTCATTCTGATGTACCTTTTCTTCCGGGGGTTTGCAGAGAAGTCCCAGCTTACAGCCAGAGAACTGCAGGTTAACAGGAATCTGCGCAGAGACCTTGGCGATATGCATGATACATCTTCAAAACTGCTGAAGTGGTACGATGCGATTAAGGAACAGTTCGAGGATTGTTTTGACAGAACCATTGCAATTAGAGGGTTTGTCCCGGTTCTTATGATTGTTTTTGTGTTCTTGAACCTCACGCAGCTTGGGATAATTTTCGGAATCGTCAATCCGGGCTGGCTGCCTTTGAATGACGCTTCGGGAATGTCTATTGTCGGAATATTTATCAGTGGCATCCTGGTTCTGGTAGGGGTTTTTATGATTCACAGATCTGTTTACCATGCATTCCTGTGGTTTAAAAGAGCTGTTCTGATAAGCATATTCATCACACAGATATTTCTATTCTATCATTCTCAGCTTACGGCGATGTGGGGGCTTGCTGTTGATCTTCTCTTCTACGCAGGAATAGAGAATTTTCTAAGTAAGCGGAACAAATGAAAATGGCGGGAACATCATTCTTCCGTTAGAATACACTGAATTATCACAAGTCGAAAATGTATACTAAAGTAAGGACTTTAATGAAATATTTGATGATACTCTGCGTGTTTCTTTTTGCCACTGCAGGTGTTGCAGCCAATATTGATCAGGCAATGGTAAAGATCTACACAAACAGCGTTGCCTATAACTACTATCTTCCCTGGAGTACCGATGCCCCCATGGAAAGCTCCGGTTCCGGTTGTGTGGTTCGGGGCAACATGATATTGACCAATGCTCATGTTGTTACGGATGAAACCTACCTGCAGGTCAGGAAAGAGGGAGATCCAAGGAAGTATCAGGCATATGTCGTGGCGGTTTCCCACGAGGCTGATCTGGCTTTGATAACAGTTGAAGACGAATCTTTTTTCCTTGGGATCACTCCGCTTGAACTTGGGGAGCTTCCACATGCAAGAGAAGAAGTTGTTGTTTACGGCTACCCTATGGGTGGTGATGCTCTTAGTACTACACAGGGAGTGATCTCCAGGATAGAGAGTTCCCGGTATACCCACAGTGGCCTGTCACTGCTCACAGTACAGATTGATGCTGCAATAAACCCAGGAAACAGCGGAGGCCCTGCAGTTATCGATAACAAGATAATTGGTGTGGCAATGCAGACAATGACCCAGGCGGATAATATCGGCTATGTGATACCTGTACCGGTAATCGAACACTTCTTTGAAGATATGGAAGACGGCAGATACAACGGATTTCCTTCTGCAGGGTTCAGTTACCAGACCATTCGAAATGACGCATTCTCGGAGATGTTCGGGATACCCCAGGAGCAGGCAGGCGTAATGGTTACCAAACTTGCATTTGATTCCCCTGCGGAACGGGTATTAGAGATCGGTGATATTCTTATGGTGATTGACGGCAGACCCATTGCCGGTGATGGTACTGTTGAGCTTCGTCCAGGCAGCAGAACCAGGCTTGATTACATGGTGAACAGGCGGCAGATAGGTGAAACCATTCACATCGAGATTATCAGAGACGGTGTTTCTCTATCTGCGGAATTGATACTTAACACCACTTTGCATGATCTGACAGTTGTGCCAAACAAGATCTACGATACACCACCGGAATACTATATTTTCGGGGGAACTGTATTTATGCCACTCTCTTTGAACTACCTGGAGTCATGGGGATACGACTGGTACTTGAATGCGGTTGACTATCTTACTTACCCTTTCCTGTTTGACAACTGGCGCACCGGGGCCCGTGAAGAAATTGTAGTTCTTACATTCATTCTTCCTGCAGAGGTTAACACAGGTTACGAGAGTCTTCAGAATGAGATAATCGAAACGGTGAACGGAGTTGAGATAGCGAGCTTTTCTCAGTTTGTTCAACTTGTTGACAACAATACAGATACATTCATTGAGTTCACGACCAGTCTCGGCAGTGTAATCATCCTGAACAGGGAAGAGGCCATAGCTGCCAACGGGGAGATAATGGCTCGCTACGGAATTGTCAGAGATCGACTTCTGTTGTAATCAAGAAAGAATTTGATTGCTGAAGAACATTGATACCCGGTCAATCTATTTCTTCATTTGTGCTCAGGGGCTGGTATGTTCAGCTTTGCCAGCTCTCTGTCCCAGTGTTTATTTGCTTCTCTTATGAACACACGGGCAGGGATAAGTGGTTTTGCAAGCTTCTCGCTTGTTCTTTGAGAGATAATCCCATTATTCACAAACTCAACTCCTGCTCTGGAGAGATTTTTCTTGTACTTGAGTATATGCGGTTTCAGTATGAGCACCGGGCTTCTAAGCATTTCTCCGCTGTCCAGATAGATCTCTGCAACTACTTCTGAATGGAAGTTCCTTGCCATTCTTCTGAAATGAAGTTTAAGCGTCTGAAAATGCTGCTGTCCCGGCATTCCGCAGTTTGAGACAACCACAATCTTCGGATACTTTTCGTATCGCTTTACATGCCTGTACTCACCATTCTCATCCTCTTCAAAGTGTGGATCCACCAGCGGGAGTATTCTGTCCATGAAATTTTTGAATATGCCGGTAACTCCGTCTACATAGAGTGGTGTGGCCATCACAATAACATCGCTGGTTATGATCTTTTCCAGAAGATCGGCCATGTCATCTCTAAGCACACATTTTCCCGGTGTGGATATCCAGCATTTGAAGCAACCCATGCAATTCCCGATCTTTTTTTCAGAAAGAAATACCTGTTCAGCTTCTGCTCCGGCTTTCTCAGCCCCTTGAAGAAATTCGCTGACCATAATACCGGTGTTGCTGTTTCTGCCTCTGGGACTTCCATTAAAAGCTGTGATCTTCATGTTTAATCCTTTCCTGGTTCAGAGGCTATTTTCACATCCTGCTGTTACCTGGATATGACACTGTGAAATATACGGGTATCTTAACAGTGTCAGGGATGATAGGAGTCCATAGAGAGATCAGGGCTGAATACTCGAACCTGAGAACACAAGAGCATGTTTCGTGGAAACAATTCTCTAAAAGGAGGAAGAATGCCTGTGACTTTTTCTGAAAGCTGCAGTTGTGATACGAACAAGTAGAAGAATTGCAATAACATTACTTCCCTTTCTGACCGTTTTGTCTGGAATTCTTCTTAATCTTTATCACCATGAATGGATCGACTGGGTATTCAAGATATCGCTCTCGGGCACTGTTGGAATCGGGACAAACTACATTGCCATAAAAATGCTTTTCCGGCCCTATGAGAAAACGCCTCTGGGCAGACAGGGTCTGATACCGAAAAGAAGAGATGATATCGCAGAAGGTATAGCAAATGCTGTTTCGAAACAGCTGCTTGATACTGATTCCATACTTGGCTATCTGGAGGAGAATGATTTGATTCAGAAAGCGGCAGAAGGAATTCTGAATTTTGCACATAGCTGGATTGAAGATTCAGTGAACAGATCAAATATCATCAGTACCGTTGGCAGGTATGTGCAGAATAGGGGAGTTGAGCAGGCAGGAGAGCTATTCTCCAGGATTGCAGAGTTGATAAGGAACCATGCATCAGAGAATCTGTCATCAGAAAAAGTATGGCTTCATGCAAGAAGAGCAATAGAGCAGGAAATTGAAAAACCTGAAACCCTGCAGCTTCTTACCATGGTAGTTACAGATCTTGTGGAAAAGAATGCTTCGGCAATTGCTTTGGTGGTGAACGAAATGCTGGATGACTGGATCAATTCAAAAGGTTTTCTGGTGAAGAAAGCAATGCAGCTGGGCAAAGGAGTATTCAGGATCGACAGAATCAGGATCAAGGATGAACTTCTTAAAAAAGTAAGAAGCCCTTCTTTCTTCCAGGATGTAATGGACTTGATTGGAGAGAACATATCTTCGATCTCATCCATGGGAGATGACCCAGCGGTAAAAAAACGATTCTCTGAATTTTTTGAAGAACAGAAGCAGAGGATCGATCACTGGATTAAGACAGAAGGAGTAGAAACAGCTAGAGAAAAACTGATTGATTATCTTGAATCAGAACCCTTCTGGGGCTGGCTGGAAAGGCAGCTGGATGTAACGGTGAGGAAACTTGAGATCTCAGCGGAAAGAAAGATACAATCTGTGGAGTTCAAAAAGACAGCAAGAGATTTCATGCTGCAGCATGCACACAGAATTGATATTAGGGAAATGGTCAGGAAGAAAGTAAGTGAATTCGAGCTTCATCAGCTTGAAGAACTTATAACGGATGTAAGCGGTGAGAGCCTTGCGGGAATTGAACTCTTCGGCGGTATACTTGGTATGCTTGCAGGCTTGATCCTGATAGACCAGTGGTTTGTTCCGGCTCTTTTTGCAGCAACAGGAATCTTCTGGCTGGTGGAGAAATTTCTTTCCCGGAAGAATAAACACAAGAGTTGATAGCTCATATCAATGGCAGGAAGTATTGCCTGTTGGAACAATTCATCTGAGGCAGGCTAGTTCTCATAAATAACATTTGAGACAGTAATGACTGGAAAGCGCCATATTGATGTAAATATTTTTGGTTTTCGACTGATTTTGGATATCGTGTTTTACTAAGGGAGAAATCATGGCAAATGCATGCAAACATGTAGTGTTGTTCACTCTGATCGTTTCACTGGCCCTGATTGCATGTTCTCCTGTAGAAACCGAGAC
>JAGLQD010000230.1 GCA_023136985.1 Candidatus Sabulitectum sp.
TTGTTGAACTAAGCGCGTACCGCGCAGATAAAACCAACATACAGTCTCAGTAGCATACTTCTTGTAGGGAGTACAATCAAGTACTTCCGTAAAAACAGGGAGAATGCCATGAAAGCATTCAAAAAGAGGATGATTGAGGACATGCAGCTTGCTGGCTTCAATGAGAGGACGCAAGTTTCATACAGCAGTGCAGTTCGGAAACTTGTAGACTTTTGCAAAAAACCTGCTGACAAAATCACTGATGAGGATATTCGCAGTTACTTTCTCTACGTGAAGAACGAGAAAAAGTGGGCACGGGCAACCTGTACGATAGCAATCTGCGGTATCAAGTTCTTTTGGGAAAAGACCTTAAAAAAGGACTGGTCAGTTCTGGGAATTGTTCGGCCTGCGCGAGAGAAAAGGCTACCGGTAATCCTATCTCGCAAAGAAGTTATCACCATAATGAAGAATGTGAGGTTCTTTCGTTATCGGGCATGTCTGGAAACAATCTACTCTCTGGGATTGCGTGTTGGTGAGGGTACCAGATTGCAGATTTGCGACATAGACAGTGCCCGGATGGTTGTTCATGTGCGTAACGGTAAAGGCGGTAAGGACCGTTATGTGCCATTACCCAAACGGACTCTTAAACTTCTGCGTGAATTTTGGCAGATCCACCGGAATGAAGAGTGGCTGTTTCCCAGGGTTGGCCGAGGTTGTCACGGCAACTACAACCGCCCAGATCCGATCAATGAGCCATTCTCAATAACGGTTGTACAGATGGCCTTCAAAGAAGCCCTTCTTGCCAGTGGCATTCGCAAAAAGGCACAGGTGCATTCGCTGCGCCATGCGTATGCAACCCACTTACTTGAATCAGGTGTTAACCTGCGACAAATCCAGATAAATCTCGGTCACAACAGCCCGGCAACCACAGCTATCTACACACATCTGACTGGTATTGCACAGGAGAAAGCCAGAGTAAATCTGGATCAAATCATGAATGAACTGCCCTGATTTGATGAGTCATGATCGAGATGGCGGAAATATTCCGCCAGTACAAAGAGGAGTATCTGAGTAAATACGGTGACAGGATTCTACCGAGCCACAGAAAAGCGATTGATGATATCATCGCTTGTCGCACACCAGCACTCGGTGGAAGTCTCTATACCTGCTCCTGTGGAAAAACTGAACGGTACAGTTACCATTCCTGTGGTAACCGACACTGTCCAAAATGCGGGAATGACAATGCCACCCTCTGGGTGGCAAAGCAGGTTAACCTCATTCCCGCAGTTCCATGCTTTCTGATTGGCTTTACCCCACCCCATGAGCTGAGCAAAGTCATCAGGAGTAATCAGAAAGAATGTTACAGTCTTTTATTTAAAACATCATCTGAATCAATCAAGAAGCTTACCGCTGATCCTCGTTTACTTGGAGCACAGCCCGGTATGCTTGGTGTTCTTCACACATGGGGGCGGAACATGTCGAACCACCCCCATATTCACTATGTGGTTCCAGGTGGTGGAATTGATAAGAACGGCAAGTGGATCTACACACCGTACAAGCAGAAATTCTTCCTGCCCGCCAAGGCAATCTCACCAATCTTTCGTGCAAAGTTCAGAGACGGGATGAAAGCTCTCGGGCTATATGACGCTGTACCCAAAGCAGTCTGGAGAAAAAGTTGGGTTGTGAACTGTAAGCGTGTCGGCAAGGGACCTGAAGTAATCAAGTATCTGTCACGCTACATCTACCGTATAGCTATCACGAACAGCCGTATTCTCTCTCTGCATGATGGTGAAGTAACATTCAAGTACCAACCAGTGGATACCAATGAATGGAAGACAATGAAGCTGCCAGTCCTCGCATTCATGGCTCGATTCCTCCAGCATGTATTACCAAAAGGGTTTTGCAAGGTACGCTACTATGGATTCCTGCATCAGCGGTGCAGGGAAAAGCTGAAATCAATCAAAAAGCAGTTGAAACTGCCTAAGATCATTATACCGGTTGTAGAACCCAGGAAGTACATTTGCCCTCATTGCGGAGAAGAGCTGGTACTTGTTCGCATCCTGCAGCCTCAG
>JAGLQD010000231.1 GCA_023136985.1 Candidatus Sabulitectum sp.
GCAAGACCAAGACCGGTACCCTCACCTCTGTCCTTTGTGGTAAAGAAGGGTTCAAATATCTTCTTCAGATTTTCCCTGAGAATTCCCCTGCCTGTGTCTGTTGCCTGAATTACAACCTTGTGGGCGTCACCTCCACAGAATACGGTAAATTTACCGGAGTCACCCATGGCCTGATATGCATTTGTTGCAAGGTTTGTAAGAACCTGTGCCATCTGATCCTCGTCCAGTTCAGCAAACGGTTCAATATCGTCACCGATGAACTCCAGCTCGATACCCGCAGGGCGACTTATCACGCTTACAACCTTTTTTACCATATCGGCAACATTGACAGGCACCCTGGTTACTTTGTTCTGTCTTGCAAAATCAAGAAGCCCGGCTACAATTTTCTTGCATCTGTCTGCATGAACTGTGATTGTTTTCAGATCATCCTGCAGCTCACTGTTTTCGGAATGCTCTTCAAGAAGTGTGTGTGCGAACATCAGAACAACACCAAGAGGGTTGTTAACCTCATGGGCAATTCCTGCTGCAAGCTGACCCATATCCGCCATTTTCTCTGCATGTTTCAGTGCCACCTGCGTTCCTGCCAACTCATCACTTGTCTGTGCAAGCTCCTCCACGGTGTTCTTCAGCTGATCAATAGCGAAGGGCAGGCACATCTCACTTTCTGCCAACCCCTTGTAGATCGCAATCGCATGGTTCCTGCATGTTTCATATCCGCAGGCTCCGCAATTAAGCTCATCCTCTATTGTAAACTTTCCCATGCGCTCCATGATTCGATTTATCTGTACTTCACTGGGAACCTTCAGTCTGGTATCAGAAGGTGTAAATTCCCTTGAGAGATCAATGCTTGAACACCTCTCTATGGCTATGTTCCAGTTGTTGAAGTTTACCTTCTCAAGAATGCTTCTGGCGTACTTGCTGACTTTTGCTCTTCGACTGAATATGGGGGTTCTGCTTGTCATTCCAGCTCCCATTATGCACCCTTCACAGCAGAGCACTTCAAGAAGTCTTGCCTCAAGATCACCTGACGCAAATTCCTTCAGAGCCTCAACGAAACTGTTCCTGCCGTCAGCACTAACGATCTCACCTGAAACAAGATCCTCTTTAAGA
>JAGLQD010000232.1 GCA_023136985.1 Candidatus Sabulitectum sp.
AAAAAGAGCGCCAAGCCCTGGCGCTGGCGGGTTAAAATCGCCTGAGATCACCGTTTCAGGGTCAATGCCACCAATAGAGATCAGCGTTCTCAGCTCGGCAAAGGTAATTGAAGCAGCCACATCTTCACCTGTTTTGTCTTCTGCCTCACCCTTCTTGGCTATGCACGGGCCTATGAAAACCACCTCTGTATCGTCGCCGTACAGCATCTTGATAACCTTGGCTTCAGCAACCATAGGTGACGCTATGGGAGCAAGATTTGGCACAAGGTCAGGCAGATACTTCTCTACATAATTCACCACTGCAGGGCAGGTAACTCCGATGTATCTCTTTTCCGGGTTTTCCACAAGAAGTTTCTTGTATTCGCCGGCAACAAGATCAGCTCCGAAAGCCACCTGGCACACATAGTCAAATCCCATGGCTCTTATGGTTCCCGCAAGTTTTTCAGGGGTTACCTCTGAAAATTCAGCGGGAAAACTAGGGGCGATTATTGCAGCAACCTTCCTGCTGGAAGCAAGCAGGCTGGAAACCTCACCCATAGAACCAACAGGTTTCTTGGCACCTCTGGTGCAGACCAGAATGCAGTTCCCGCAACCGATACAACGGTCGTCAACAACCTCGGCCTGTCCGTTGGTTATCTTTATGGCCTTTGCAGGGCATTCCCTGACACAGGTGTAACACATCCTGCATTTGTCGGGAATGGTCTGTACCAGCGGAGATCTGCTCATGTTACTTGAGTACCTCTCTTTTAGCATAACTTGTATGCAGCATTTCGTGAGCCATATGGCTGCCTGGTTTCTGCAGATGATCCTTGTACAGTTTCTTCAGTGATTCATTGGAGTGTGCAGTTCGCACAGAAGATGACGAATCTATGCTGTAGAGTGCCATCATTCTTGATCTGATCACTTCCGGATCAGAGGTGAAAGGCTGCCCGCCACCTGCGATGCATCCACCGGGGCAGGTCATCACTTCAACAAAATGATATGTTTTCTCACCGGAAATAATGCTGTCAAGAAGTTTCCTTGCATTGCCAAGCCCACTTACAACAGCAGCTTTCAGTACAAGATCGCCCACCCTGACCTCTGTTTCCTTGATCCCTTCAAATCCTCGCACTTCAGTAACATCAAGGCTGGGAAGTTCTTCTTTGGTTATCATGTGGTAGGCAGTTCTTACCGCTGCCTCCATGACACCCCCGCTTGCTCCGAATATCTTTCCTGCAGAGCTTCGCTCTCCATAGGGATTGTCCGCCTGTTCACCATCCACTTGTTCAATATCGATCCCGAACATCTTTATCATTCTGACAAATTCCCGGGTGGTAAGAACAACATCAACATCCCGCACAGATCCGTCTCTCATACCCGGCCTGTCACATTCAAACTTCTTGGCAGTGCATGGCATTATTGAAACATGAAACACCTTGTTCGGATCAATCTTTTTCTCATCGGTCCAGATGCGCTTTATAACCGCTCCAAGCATCTGCTGCGGGCTTTTGCATGATGAAACATTCGATACGAGTTCAGGGTAGAATTCTTCCATGAATTTCACCCATCCCGGAGAGCAGCTGGTGAAAAGCGGGAATGGTCCACCGGAAGAAACTCTCTCAACAAGTTCATTCGCCTCTTCAATAACAGTAAGATCTGCGCCGAAGGAGGTGGGGAAAATGTAGTCGAATCCCATTCTTCTCATGGCGCCGTTCATCTTGTCAACAATATCAGTGCCTGGCTTGATGCCGAATTCTTCGGCTATGGTAACACTGATAGCCGGAGCATGCTGCGCCACAACTGTTATGTCAGGGTTGCTCAAGGCTGCCAGCACTCGGGCGGTTTCATCTTTTTCTGCAAGGGCTCCTGTAGGACACACCATGATGCACTGACCGCAGTAAACACAACTTGAAACATTCAATCCCTCTTCAAAAGCACAGCCGATGTGGGTGGCACTGCCCCTGCCCACGAAATCGATGGCGCTGACACCCTGAACCTCTTCGCAGACCCTCACACATTTTCCGCAGAGTATGCATTTGTCCGGGTCGCGTACGATAGCGGGGCTGGATACATCAAGATCATAGGTTGATCTCTCACCGTTGTATCTTCTCTGCCTCACTCCAAGTTCCTCTGAATAATCCTGCAGGGTACAGCATCCGTTTCTGACGCAGTAAAGACAGTCATCAGGGTGATTCGCAAGAAGCAGTTCCACTATTGTTCTTCTTGCGTTAAGAGCTTTTGGCGAATGTGTTTTAATCTCCATGCCTTCATGCGCTGGCTGGGAGCAGGATGGGATCAGGTTGCCAGTGGCCAGCTCTTCCACAACACACATTCTGCAGGCGCCGGTCGGGGGAAGCCCTTCCATGTGGCAAAGAGTCGGTATGGAAATTCCAGCTCTTGCTGCAACCGCAAGAACAGTCTCTCCATGTTCAGCTTCAAGAATTCTGTTGTTTATTGTTACTTTCATTTTTTACCTTCCCCTACTGAACTTTGACTGCATCGAAAGGACAAACTTCCAGGCAGGTTCCGCATCCGATACACTTATCGGGAATAATGTAGTGCGGGCTTTTCCGTGCGCCCATAATTGCTTCAGTGGGACATTTCTTCGCACACAATGTACAGCCTTTGCACTTATCGGCAACGATGCTGTATTCAAGCAGACTTGTGCAGACCCCAGCAGGGCAATGTCTGTCAAAAATGTGAGCCTCATACTC
>JAGLQD010000233.1 GCA_023136985.1 Candidatus Sabulitectum sp.
TCAACCGCAAGCCGATTACAGCTTCTATAATGATCCGGTAGAAAGGATGGATACTGATTTGATCCTGGCCAGGCTAGACCTTTCTTACAAAGCTGCGCTGGACACTCTCAGCAGAGAAAATCCCAGTGAACACATCGAGCACTACCAGGCAGCAGTTAGGCAGCACGAAGAATTCCTTGTAAGATACGAAGAGTTTGAGAAGGCAAAGCCCGTTCTTCGAATCCTTCTTGCGGATCTTATGGAGGCGAAGATCTGAACTCCAAGTGGTTTGCTTTTGAAGTAACAGAAAAATGCAATCTGAGCTGCGCGTTCTGCTACAATGTGTGGCTTGAAAATGGCAAGCAGGAGAGATCGGAACTCTCCCTGGATGAAATTGAGAAGATACTTCACAACATTTCGAAAGCTTCCGGGGCCATGGGGGTAACTTTTACAGGAGGAGAACCTCTTCTAAGAAATGATCTTCATGAAATTGTCCGGATGTGTAGAAAGTTCGGCATGAAGGCTGCCCTTGCTACTAACGGTTCTCTGATCACAGACAAAACTGTCTGCAGTCTAATTGAAAGCGGCATTCAGCACTTTGATATCGGCTTCTCTGAACCGATCACGGAAACCCGGCTTGCACTTGCCGCAGCAGCAAAATCCGGATGTACAGTTACTGCTTCCATCTGCATTCACAAAAATAATTACGAAAGAACAGGAATTCTCTGCGAGCTGGCAGCAGTTCTTGGCGCTGACGCTGTTGCTCTGAATCGGTTCGTACCCACCGGACGGGGAAAACTGCATTCACAAGATCTGCGGTTGAGTAACGAAGATCTTCTAACTGCATTGAAACATGCAGACAGAGCTGCGGCAGCAGCAGGCATATACATTTACACAGGCATACCTGTTGAACCCTGTCTTGCGTCCAGCACGGGATTCCCAGGCATTGTTTTCTCCACCTGCCAGTGCGGTGCATCAAAGTGGGCGATCGACCCCTTCGGCAACCTCCGTACCTGTGAGCAGAACAGAGAAATACTTGGTAACCTGTTGGAAAATACCTTCACGGAAATAACAGAAAGCAAAACAGACAAAATTCATTTATTCAGGCAGTGGAGACCATCAAAGACCTGCAACCCATGTACACTGCCTGGAAACTGCAGAGGAGGATGCAGGTTTCTGTTCATTCCTGAAGCTGATAAAAACAGATAAACAATATTTTTCTACACAGTCAGTATGATCTCAATCTCAGCAAACTTCAGATCTACGCTGTTTTCTGAATTCCCTCGCACAGACTTGCAGGTATCGCATGCTGGACATCAGCAGAGCCGAGCCAATTCCAGTGTACAGTACCGCAAGATACTGCCTGGGGACCGCGGAATGTCTGAGCATCATGCCGCCTGTGATCATCACAGCTATTACCAGATAGCTCCTTTTGTGGATGAATGATGTAATGTATGCTTTTTCTTCCATGTTGTGAATTCTCTTCAAATTCCTGTTCACTATTTTCATAAAGCCAAAATGATGGATGAACAAGGCAATGAATACACCGCTCCCGGCATAGAGCAGGAAGTTCACTTCCGTAGAAGCAGAGAGCCACGAATAAGCCCTGTATATCAGCAGCGTGCCCACACAGATCCAGGTATAGCCTGCCATAAAAACAAGAAAATTCCTGGTCACCATGGGAATAAGCTTCTTCACTCCGCTGCCTTTTCCGCAATCCTGTCCTGCTCCAGGCGGAGACGCCTAACTGTTCGCAGTATCCAGATGATCTCAAAGGCGAATACGATGAACAGAATGTGCAGCAGACCCAGTATGAAGAATCCACTGAGAGCCCCGAAGTAAGCTTCGCTGCCCTCTACTGTTATCAGCAGGTAATTGAAGATGCTGTGGAGAGAGACGGCAATGAACAACCCAGCAAGAACTGATATCTTCGCTTTGCCCTTAAAACGAACCTGAGCTACCGAGTAACCCAGAATAGCCCCCCAGAACGCATGGCTTGGGACAGAAAGCAGCGCACGGATCACAGCAGTTCCAAGCCCTCCACCCAGAACATAAAGAATGTTCTCGATGGTGGCGAAACCCAGAGCTGCAGCAACACCATACACAATACCATCCATGGGTTCATCAAACGCTTTGGTTCGAGCACTGTATAGAACTATTACAAGAAGTTTAAAAGATTCTTCGGGTATAGCTACATTTGCGAACATATTGTACAGATTGTAAACAAGCGGATTCGCATGACTCAACACACCGAAAGATGAAAACAGGTTTTCAACAAGAACTACTGGAATAAACGCAAACAGACCCAGCAGGAATGTACCGGTGAGTACTTTTGCCGGTTCTCTGTTCCGGTCCCGCCTGTAAAAATATGTCATAAGCAGCACCGTAGGAAGGAAGGTAAGAATAAATGTTACAACATGAAGCATGGCTACGTCCTTCCTGATCGGTTAATCGAGAGTCTTTTATGACACCTTCCCGGCATAATGCAGAGTGTCTTTACCTGAGTCAAGCGATAATGTACAGTACAGGCAATTCGTTTTGTTGTGGTTGACTGCATGAATTCAGCTGGCTATTCTTTCCAGGTATGGCAGGATCCCAGAGTTCAGCCAACTATATACCCAGGAGGTTGTGCAGAATGCGGCTGATTCTAACAGGAGATCTTCATCTTGGCAGGTCATCTTCCCGTATCCCTGACACTGTTGGAAAGGAAAACCTCCGGGCAGGGTCCGCATGGAACAGGATCGTTGATCTTGCCATAAAACAGGACGCCGATATTGTCTGCCTCAGTGGAGATATAGCAGATCAAACCAACAAATTCTGGGAAGCCATCGGGCCACTGAAATTCGGTATACAGCGACTGACGGAATATGGCATAAGAACCGTTGCTGTTGCTGGCAATCATGATTTTGATGTTCTGCCGGAACTTGCAGACCAGCTTCCCTCCGATCACTTCACCCTGCTTGGCCGTGAAGGCAGATGGGAAAGAACTACCATTGAACTAAAAAATGGAGAAGCTCTGAATATTGACGGCTGGTCCTTCCCTTCAGCAAAGGTATCTGTCAGCCCTCTTAACTCATATGATCTGGAATCCGACCCTCATGTACCAACTCTGGGAATGGTCCACGGAGATCTTTTTAAATCAAATTCCCCCTATGCTCCTCTACAACTCAACCGGCTTCAATCATCAGGTCCCACCGGCTGGCTGCTTGGCCATATTCATGCCCCCGAGCTTATCTCTGGAGAGTCCTGGGTGCTTTACCCCGGTTCCCCACAGGCTTTTGATCCGGGAGAAAGAGGCCCTCACGGACCCTGGGTAGTTGATCTGAAAAATGGAAGTTTTAGTTTACCTGTGCAGCATCCCATCTCTACTGTTCGCTACCTTCAGAGCTCAATTGACCTTTCCAGCGTCAATGACCGGTCAGAGCTTCACAGTACTATCCTCCAAAAGATCCTGGCAGAAGAAGAAGATATCCACCTTAAGGCAGATCCATTCCTGGTTCACACCAGCCTCCGCTTGAAACTTCACGGCCATACTTCAGTTTCCCGGTTTGTGAACGAAACAGCCAGGCAACTGGTTGCAGATCTTGATCTCCCGTCGATTACTGTGGATAAGATAGTTAACCTTACCCTTCCCGCTATCAGCCTTGAGGAGTACGCAGGAACTGACAGTGCGGCTGGTGCAGTTGCAAAGTTACTGCTCCAGCTGGAAAACAATGACATTTCTGAACCGGTTTCTGAACTGATCCGCAGTACCACCGAAAAACTCAGCCGCCAGAACCGTTCAGAAAACTACGGCGTGTCCGTTGCACAGGAAGCTTCCGATGAAATGACAATTGAATACCTCATATCAAGTGGAAAAGCGCTGTTAACCCAGCTAGTGAGCCAGACAAATGAGTAACAAATCACTACTCTTTACTGATATATCTGTTCACACAGCTTTGGGCATAGTACAGAGTGAAGGATTCATGTACAAGGATCTTTCCACTGGAGTAAATCTGATCTACGGGCCAAACGGCTCGGGTAAAAGCACAACAGCTCTGGTTATTCAGGAATTGTTGTGGCCGGGAGACTCCGGGCTTAAGCAACCAACTGTCAGTGGCAGATTCACAATTGGAAATACCACCTGGTCAATTCAGATCAATGCCGGTCATGCTGATATCGGAAGTTCTGAAGGCACAGGAACAACCCCGGGGCTGGGACCTGCAGAGTATCGTTCAAGATACATGCTTGCTCTTCACGAATTGATAAATGAAAAAAATACCAACTTTGCAAAAATCATTGCAGCTGAAAGCCAGGGAGGCTACGACCTGGAAGCTGCAGGATACAGCCTGGGATTCAACGGCAACTACAGAAAAGACAGGAAAGCTGTAAATAGATGGAATGAGGCGCGGAGGCGGGTAAAAGACGCCATTGCTGTACAGCAGAAGATATACAACGAAAACAGCCACTTGCCCGGGCTGAAGACTCAGCACAAGAAGGCCAAAGAAGCAGGAAAAATGCTTTCGGTTCTGGAACAGGCTCTGGAAATGAAGAATGTTGAGTTGTGTTGCAAAAAGCTCAGAATACAGATCGATGACTTTCCCCGGGGTATTGCATTGCTTCAGGGAAACGAACGGGAAAAACTGAACGAACTTTCCGGGAAACATCGTGCAGCTGAAGAGAAACTCAGCAAAGCAAATGCCGGATTGGAAGAAACATCCCGGCTGCTGAAAGAGCTGAACCTTTCCGAAGATCAGGTTCAAAACAACATAATTTCAGTTATCAGGGAACTACAGGCTGATCTGCTTGATGTTGAAAATAATCTGGATACCCTGCAGAGATCACTTCTTTCTGCTGAAGTGAAGGAAAGAGAAACCAGAAACAGAATAGGCGATCACATATCTGATGCTCAGCTCAATGAGCTGAATACAGTAGAGATTGAAGATCTCAGTTCATTCTCCATGGAATCAGACAGAGTTCAGGCAGATGAGATAGTTCTTGAGGAACGGAAAAGAACCCTGTCTCAACCCTGTCATGAAAGTGTCAGGAACTTGAGAACAGACCAGATCCAAGAGGGAATCTCTTCTGTAAAACAGTGGCTTGAAACACCGGAACCGGCTGAAATAGAAAAAATCATTTCAACAAAACTCTTGATAGCTGCTTCAGCTCTTATTGCCCTGCTCGGCTTGACTCTGGGGATTGCGTACAGCCCGGCGTGGGCTCTTCTTATCCTCCCTGCTGCAGGTTTCCTTTTCCTTGGAAGAAACCGTGCTCCGGCTGTAAAGAACGATGCCAGAGACATGTATGCTTCCAACTACTGCAAAACCGGTCTTCATCAGCCGGATTGCTGGGAAACGGAAACAGTACTTGATCTGCTCCGTTCTCTTGTTAATATGGCAGATCTGAGAATTCGCGAAGACAGCAGAATTCATGGGCTGAACCTTCTCAAAGAGGACGAAGCAGCACTGGCAATTCGTAAAGGATCCCTGCAAGACCGGAAAACTCTTCTGGAGAGGAACCTGGGATTTTCTGCCGCTGTTGATAACAGGTGGTTGCCCCTTCTTGTGCAGAATATCATGGTTTGGCAGGAAAGCAACAGTACTCTAGCCACCACACATGCAGAGCTCAACAGACTTCAGAAAAAACAGATAGAGCTTCAAAGAGGAATTAACCAGAGCATACGCGGCTACCGGTGTAGTGAAGTAGAGTCATCCGGACAGGCCGCTACTCTTATTGATAATCTGAATCTGAAATTCTCAAACTATGGCACTGCCACTCAAAACAGACATTCTGCTGAAAAAAGAATTCTGGAAGCGAGGGATGACTTGAGCGGTATCTCCATGGAAAAGCTGGCTCTTTTTGAAAAACTGGGTCTTGATCCTTCCAGGGAAGGTGTTATTGATAATTGGCTCGAGAAAAGACCGGAATATCTGGCACTCCAAACTCAACTCAAAGCAAAGGAAGCTGTCAGGGATAACTGGCTTCAAAGCGGTGACAATAAGCTGCTTGACATGGACACCTTCGAACTGGAAGAGCTTATCAGAAATACAGAGAAGGAATCCAGCAGACGCGATGAACTACTCATGGAAATCAACAGGATAAAGCTCAGGGAAGAAGAGGCTCTTTCAGGACATGACCTGTCGAATGCAATGGCTGTTGAAAATGCAGCAAGGGTTGTTCTTGAGGATCTGCGTGAACAACACAGCTTTGAAACAGCAGGAGACATGCTTATTGAATGGGTGCGGGAAGTGGCGGTTGACAAAGCCAGGCCGCTTGTTTTCAAGCGAGCCTGTGAGCTTGTTGCTGAGTTCACCCGAGGGCATCTGAAGCTTCAAATAGACGACAGAGCTAATACGCCCCGGTTTAAAGCAAGTGTTGACGGCAGACCTTCTCAACCGGTTGATCAACTTTCGATCGGTGAAAGGGTCCAGGTATTGATTGCCATCAGAACCGCCTTCCTGGAATTGAATGAACCTGTTCGTCTACCTCTTTTGCTGGATGAGGCACTGGGTACATCTGATGACCTTCGAGCCGGTCTGATTATTGATGCTGTAATAAGAATTGCCAGGAGTGGCCGTCAGGTCTTCTATTTCACAGCACAGCACGATGAGATCGGCAAATGGCTCAGCAAACTGGAAAGTACCGGAACGGAACATCGCATGTTTGATCTGGGTAAGATCCGGAATATGGGAGCTGCTGACTCCTTTCCTCTCAGAATACCTGATCCTGACCAGAGGTTAGCTGCTGCTTCGCCAGTTCAACCCCATGGCATGACCCGTGATGAATACGGTAGGGCTCTGGGCGTTCCCGGAATAAATCCGCTGGATGAGAATCTTGACCGATTGCATCTCTGGCATCTTGTGAGCGATAGCTCTCTTCTTTACGGTCTTCTGAAACTTAACATAGAAAAATGGGGGCAGTTCAAAACCCTGGTAAAGTACGGAGGAAGAAAATTGTTCACCGGCTCTGCAATTCAGTTTGATGCCATATATGCCGCTGCAGCAGCAGTGGAGAATGGATGTAAATTCTGGCGTGCCGGTCGGGGTTTGAGGGTGGACCGAAGAGTTCTTATGGATTCGAATTGTGTCTCAAAAGTCTTTATCGACCGTATTACCAACATGGCCGAAGGTCTAGGTGGTAACGCTGAAAAGATTATTACCGGACTCAGAAACAAGGAAATTCAAAGATGGCCTACTTCTAAGACAGAGGAGCTCCAGGATTACTTCGAGGAACATGGATATACCTCCACCGAAACCGTACTTTCCCCAGAGGAGATCAGGGTTCATGTTCTTGCTGTACTGGCAGAAGAACTAAACAGCAACCTTATTAGACCAGATCATCTGGACGAGATCATCAACTCACTCCCACGGTGAGAATTCGATTCCATTCTTCCTGTAAAAAAGCAGGCCACCGGCAGTAAAAGCCGATGGCCTGCCTGGTATCTCTATTCGATTAGCCTATCATGTTTTTGATATCGTCGTCAACCGCGTTGATTCCGGCGATACCGAAGTTCTCAACGAGAACATTCACAACTGTAGGTGAAAGGAATGCAGGAAGCGTAGGCCCGAGATGGATATTCTTAACGCCCAGGTGAAGCAGAGCAAGAAGCACTGTAACAGCCTTCTGCTCGTACCATGCGATGTTGTAAACGATTGGTAGATCGTTGATGTCTTCCAGCTCGAAAACTTCCTTGAGCTTAAGTGCGATCAACGCAAGAGAGTAACTGTCGTTGCACTGACCTGCATCAAGAACCCGTGGAATTCCACCGATATCGCCAAGGTTAAGCTTGTTGTATCGGTACTTTGCACAACCTGCGGTGAGTATCACTGTGTCTTTGGGAAGAGCTTCAGCGAATTCTCTGTAGTAATCTCTGCTCTTGTGGCGACCGTCACAACCAGCCATAACGATGAATTTCTTAATAGCACCGGACTTCACCGCTTCCACAACCTTGTCTGCAAGGGCAAACACCTGACTGTGGGCAAATCCACCGACGATGGTGCCGGTCTCTATCTCTGTTGGTGAAGGAAGAGTCTTCGCCATTGCAATAACTGCGGAGAAATCCTTCTGACCATTCTCCGGTCTGTCAGCAATGGTCTTAACACCTGGGAAAGCCACATTGCCTGTGTTGAAAACACGATCAATGTAAGACTGCTTCGGTGGAACCAGGCAGTTTGTGGTCATAACAACAGGACCGTTGAAGGAAGCAAATTCCTTGTCCTGAAGCCACCATGCATTTCCGTAGTTTCCAACGAAATTGTCATAGTTCTTGAATGCCGGGTAGTAGTTTGCAGGAAGCATCTCACCATGGGTGTAAACATCGACACCTGTTCCCTGTGTCTGCTTCAGCAGTTCTTCCATGTCCTTGAGGTCATGACCGGAAATAAGAATTGCAGGGTTGTTTCTAACTCCGATATTCACTTCTGTTATCTCTGGATTACCGTATGTCTCTGTGTTCGCCTTGTCCAGTATGGCCATGGCTCCCACGGCAGCTTTACCTGTTCTCATCACAAGGGCGATCATTTCATCAACGCTGAGATCCTTTGTGGTTGAGGCGAGCCCTTCAATCATGAAGTCAAAAACTGCCTGATCCTCGTAGCCCAGAACGTAAGCGTGATCCGCGTAAGCTGCAACACCCTTGAGGCCATATGTAAGAAGTTCGCGCAGAGAGCGGACATCCTCATTATCGGTGGAAAGAACACCAACAGTTTCAGCTTTCTTAAGGAAATCTTCTTTTGTCTCTGCTGTCCATACTGCGCTGTCATGCAGATCACCGGTAACACCGTATCTGGCCTTGATCTCTTCACGAAGAGCCAGACCCTGTTTGATGATTCCAATAAGGTTATCATCATCAAAATTGACATTTGTAACAGTTGTGAAAAGGGCCTTTGTTACGAAGTGGCTGATATCCTTGTTGTTCTTACCTGCTTTGTCTGCAATGACACTGATGCCCTTTGCTGTGTAGACAAGAAGATCTTGAAGAATTGCAGTATCTCCCTTTTTTCCGCAAATACCGTTTACCGTACATCCTTTGTTTCCCAGAGTTTCCTGGCACTGATAGCAGAACATACTCATGATTTTCTCCTTGATTTTCTTCCAGGTTGTATTCCTGGAAACCTTTGTTGACCTGTATCCTCGTTGTTGCTTTTTCCCGTTGCCGGGAGACCAATATCCCTATCCATGTAGTCAGCCAGAGTTACTGAACCCAGGTGCTTCTGCAGAAGAGCTTCAGCATCAGAGATCAATTCGCTGAAAAGGCATACATCCAGTGAACAGTGTCTGCCTCTGCCAAACAGGCAGGTTGACACATCCGGCTGGCCATCTACTGCTCTGTAAACATCAAGAAGTGATACATCAGCGGGATTGACAGCTAGATAATAGCCTCCACCCGGCCCCCGGACTGCTCCGGCAAAACCACACTTTATCAATCTTTGCAAAACCTTCGATGAGTGGTTAGCACTGATATTAAAAGCTTCGGCTATTCTGCTGTTACTCAGCAGATCACCCTGTTTTTCAGCAAGCAGAATTAATGCATGCATGGCAATGGATGCCGCTTCAGAGATCTTCAACAGTTGGCTCATGTATCTCCTCTCATTTTATCATAGTGGTACCCTAATGCCATTATAGAAAATTGTCAACCTTTCCCGATTGCAATTCCATGCGGGGTGGAACATATTGCAACAACGAAAGAAGGAGTTTTATGGAAAATTTTGCTAAGAGCATGCGGGAAAAGATACTTCCTGACTGTTTTGAACTGAAGAAAAATCCCTTTTCTTTTGAAGACAGGGATGAATTCATGTCCATTATGGATGATGCGCAAAGCTTCCTCAGCTATGTTCAAAGGGTATCAGGTATTCTCTGTGAAGGCTGTTACTCAGATGTATTTTACAGTGGTTTCCTGGGTAGCTATGCGTTTGCTCTGTGGTTCATGGAATTCGACCAGGACAACTGGTTCCAATTTGACGATGTTCTAACAGAAACACAAGAATACCTTAACTCCTACTCTTCAGTCTCCCACAGGAGGGAGTTACGACTGATAAAAGGTTCGTTTCCTCCAATGAATCTGGATCTGCCGGTGGTGGTGGATTACGAGAATCTCACTGTTACCGTATGGACGGGAGAACTCAGAGACTGATCAGTTTCTCCAGGGCATCAACCATGCTTTCCGCACCTTTCAATACCTGCGCAGGACCCTCTGCTGTCATATAGGCCGGTGTTGACACCACCCTGTTCTTCATGTCTGTGTACGATTCTTCCGGGGAACAATCGACATGTTCGCAACCCATTCCTCTGATTTTTTCAGCAGTGCTTTTATCTGTGCCGATAGTAACTGTCGCCCCGGGAATGCACCTGGCCACCAGAGCAGGAGCTATACACATTGCTCCAATGGGAATTCCTCTTCTGTGAGCGCTGACGATAAAGGCCTCTACTTCCGGATGCACCTGACATGATTCCCCACGCAGTGCAAAATCACAAAGGGTCAAAGCCGCTCCCATACCTCCTGGAATAACTATTGCGTCAATGCTGCCAAGCAGTTCTTCACTAAGTTTCTCAACAGCTCCACGGGCTATCCTGGCACTTTCCTCCAGGGCATTCCTGGCTGTAATACTCTTTCCACTCATGTGAGAAACGGTTCTTTTCTGGGGCACATCAGGAGCAGTATAGACTATATCCCATCCCCTCTGATCAATAGCAATTATTGCAGAAACGCTTTCGTGGATCTCAGATCCATCCATGTTGCCGCACCCGGAGAGAAGCATGGCAATTCTGAACATTTTTCCTCCTTCCAGCTGTGTATTGAAAA
>JAGLQD010000234.1 GCA_023136985.1 Candidatus Sabulitectum sp.
ACCACATCATTCATATTGAGCCGGTAATCATCTCCTATCTCAATTGAATACTGTCTGCTGTAGTACTCTGTGATCAGTGAATCAAGACAATCGGCATGCCACCTGCAGATCCGTTTATCTGTTATCAAGGAATTGTCCTCACGGCTGAGTTCACTGACCGCTCCGACAATATTCAGAGAATCAATTGCGGTGAAGAACAACGGTCTTGGTGTCTGACTAGGATACATAGAAGTACTAAGAATCTCTCCCGTTGAATCAAATCTCATCCAACCAAGTTCAGCATCATCTAAACTTATGGAACCATCATCCATGACCGCCATGAAGAATGGTTGCAACATCTCTCCCGGCCCACTACCGCGTCTGCCGATCCGCTGTATAAAATCACCATCGGGCGAGTATCTGAAAATGGTGCACTTCATCCAGTCCACCACAAAAATGTCACCATTCGGACCTATATCCACTTCACCCAGTGCACCAAACACATAGTTGGAGTCGCCAAGTTCAACTCCGATGGAATCAACAACAGCAAGAGTGAGCACAGTTTCATGGTTGACACCATGAAATACTGGATCTTCACTATTTATATTTCTTGACGAAACACTTTCAGATGAAAGATTCTCTCCACCGCAGGAAACACCCAGGAACCAGAGCAAAGTAACAACACAAATCAATGGATTCAGGTGTGCTTTCAGAAACTTCTGCTGAAGAGTAAAATTGTTCAAAAGAATCTCCCGTTCCATGATTGTGAATTATTCAAAAATAAAAAACCCCCAGGCGAACAATATAAATGCTCAGGAATCCGGGGGGTTTTACTACTGGTTCAGCAAAACTGGTTACACTTCGTCAGCGCAGTTTCCGCTGCTCTCACAGTTGCCGCAATCGTGGCTGGTTTCCACATGGTTCTCTTCGGCAGCTGTAACAAGTTCTGCGAATTTGGGATATTCCCTTAAACTGGAAAGATCTTCATCCTGAGCCATCCACTCTGGATCACCATAACCGGAAGCAACAGATTCCTCAAGCCAGACAAGTGCCTCTTCGCTGTTCCCCTGAAGAGCTACAAGACAAGCAAGATTATATGTTACCATGCTGTTCATTGCTTCAAGCGTGGCAAGTTCCCTTTCACCTGTGAGGTCTGCAGCATTTACCATAGAATGGGCTTCAAGCAACATGTCATAGGCACCGTCAGCAAATGTTCCGGTTTCCTGATCAAAGCAGGCTGTTAATTTTTCAGAGATATCCATAAGAACTTCAGTTCCCCCGGAGGCAAAAGCCACTAATGCCGTTAGAGCAATAATAGAAACAAGTCTCATAATGTCCTTTCAAGCTGGTGATGGAGAAAATCAATTCCTACAAAAACTATACTTAATCTTCAGGATTTGTACAAATTCCAGAGATCAATATCACTCATTGCCTTATGCTGCTATATTTTAGCTGCATTCGTGGTGATGTATTATAAGGCTGTACTTAAATAAGTGAAGTGCTTCATCAGTTTGATTCCCGGTCTTCCCAACGCTTCCAAAATTTCACTTCGACTAGACTCGATCAAGCAACAGCTTAGCACGGGAATTTAGCAGAGCAAAAAACGATTGTCGCCAATACTTGACATATTGTCTTGTTTTATACATACTCACTTCGAGAGGAGTTGTAATGAAACTGAACAACAGGCTCAGAGTTCTACGAGCCGAGAAGGAAATATCACAGCAGAAACTGGCGGATGAAGTGGGCATCAGCAGACAAACTGTGAATTCCATCGAAAGAGGCAAGTTCAACCCATCTGTTAAGACAGCTCTCAAGATGGCAGAGTACTTCGGTGTTGCTGTTGAAGATGCTTTTCAGCTGAAGGAGGAGGAAAAGGATGGTTAAGACAAGACGTAATTATTTATGGTGGGCCGGGGCAAATCTTCTTACTGGAATTCTTCTCGCTCTTCTTGGATGGCTGCTTGCAGACATGAAACCAGTATTTGTAATGGCAATAGTATTGATACCATTCGGAACTTTCAATTTCTGGTTCATACATGGAAGCATAGCAGACGAACGGGAGATCCAAATTCTTAACAGAATTTTTGCGAAATCAGGTCTGGTAATATTTACAGTGGCATGGGTTTCGGCTGCATTTGGGGCTCCATTTGGTGTTTATCCAATACTTAGCGTTGCCTTTGCATCAAGAGGTGTGTACGGTTTTCGGTATTTCCTGGAAGACAGATAATACATGAAAGGAGAGGATTCTATATGAAAAAAATTAAGGGCAACTACATCTGGTGGTGGGCAGCAAATATCGTAACAGGAATCCTTATAGCAATTCTAGGTTGGCTGCTACCTGACATCGAATCAGCATTTGTACTGGGAATCGCTCTGATACCATTTGGTGCTTTCAAATTCTGGTTCAAAAGAGGGCTCAAACCTGATGAAAGAGAAAGCCAGCTTCTTAACAAGGTATATGCTGAATCAGGCATCATTCTATTGATGGCTGCCTGGTTTTTCAGCGCAAGGTATTTTCCCTTCGGAGTCTACGCCATATTCAGTATTGCACTTCTTTCCCGGGGTGGATACGGCCTCTACTATTTTCTCAGGGGTTAAGAAAGAAGGAAGAAAGGACAGTATTCTTTATGAAGAAAATTAAGGGTAACTACATCTGGTGGTCAGCAGTTCATCTTGCAGGAGGAATACTGATGGCACTGCTTGGCTATCTCACCAGCTGGGACTATGTGTTCGTGCTGGTAATTACCATTCTCCCACTTGCTGTGTTCCATACCTGGTTCAACAAGGGATCCAGCCCTGATGAGAGAGAAATTGGACTTCTCTTAAAAGTTCATGCGAATGCAGGTTTTATCACAGTTTTTTTAATTTCAAGCTTTCATGAACTCCTAAGCAATCACATTGCTGTAGCGTTGTGGAGCATTTTCATTATTTCCAGAGGAGCATTCGGCCTTTACTACTTCCTCAAAGATTAATCAGATCAGAAAGGATACTGAACAACATGAATTCACGCAGATACATTCTCTTGATCTCAGTCTTTTGCCTGGTAGCAGTATTTTCCTCGGGATGTGGAGAGCCCGGGGTCTGGCAGGAGCCCTTTCCTGAAAGGTTAACCATTTCAGTAGTTGACAGCATCGGTATTGAGATGGGTGACTCGTGTTATGTGCTGGGAGCAATTGCTGACGCGGAAGTAACACCATCAGGAACCATACTTCTGCTTGACCGGAGTGCCCGGTTAATCAGAGAGTTTTCATCTGACGGGATTCATCTCTCTAACATGTCAAGAAGCGGAAGCGGACCAGGAGAGCTTTCATCACCGATGGAAATATCAGTAATGCCTGATGGAATGATCATGATTATGGACTTTAGAAAAGTTGCTGTTGTTGTTCTTTCTGAACAAGGGGAATCCCTGCATGACCTGACAGATTGGGGATTTAGCATTCCGACGTCACTTGCCTCTCTCTCTGATAACAGGATGGCAGCCTTGAATCTGAAATTTGATATAGTGGATTCAGAACCTCTGATTGTAATACAGCCCTCTGTGTTCTCTATTCTGGACGGAAGTCTGTTACTTAGTCTCTATTCCGACACCCTGACAGATTCCGAATTTGAAGAAGCCCTAGCTTCACTGAATGGTTTAATGGGCAGTACCGTTGTAGTTTCCGATGGTGGCAGCCGTATTTTTTACTGCCACAAATCCACTTCAACTTACGAAATTCTATGCTGGAACACTGAAGGCAATGATCTTTTCTCTGCTTCTCTTTCTATTCCGCCAGTTGAAAAAACAGAGCAGGAAATAGTTGATGAAACAGAATACACCAGAATGCAGTTTGCAGCTCTTGGAGCAAATGGTCTCCCTGAGGGATTTGCACCCGACCCCTTCTACATGCTTGTTGAGAACATTGGGATAGATTCATCAGGAAATCTCTGGGTTCAGCGGGGAACCGAAGCGCAGCCTGTCTTTGATGTTTTCGATACAGATGGAGTTCATATTGCTTCTGCAGAATTCCCACAGTCTGGCCGATACTGGCAATTCAGCATAACGCCAAACGGATGTCTTGCCTGGAATAACGATCCATTGTCCGGTGTTCAGAAAGTGTACATGATTGACCTGCCTGTGATAAATATTTAATCCGGAGGCTTGTGTGAACAAAGAGCAGCTCAGAAAAATGCGAGAGCAGATAGAGAACAGAGAGAATGCAGTGAAACTGGTGCTTGACGAATACTGCTCTCTGGATGGCTGCCCCTGCGGTTTTAAGGAGTTCGTTTTCTGGGCTGGTAAAAAACAGGGCCCGGGATGGATGGACAACATCCAGAATCAGCTTGTGAAGTCTGCACGGGAGCTTGACTGTTTTTCTAAAATCGAAGACTTTGAAAAAGAGTACTGGCTGGAAGGCGCATACTACTGCAAAAACTGCGGCACCAGGTGGAACTACTTCTCACAGGAGTGGAGAATGCTGGCTTTCCAGGAGCGCCTCTTAATTATTGACGGCGATGATCCGAACAAGCTCTTTGATGAAGTAATAGGTGATGAGATATTTGCAACAGCCGGGTCTGAACCTGCTGGCAGAAGAGTTCTGAATCTTGAACAGTGGGTAGAATTCATGCTGGGCAGAAAGCATTGAACAAAACCCTATCCTGCTTTAGTTTTTCCTGAAAAGCAGAAGATAGAAAAGCATAATTGTTTACGGTAATTCCTGCGAGATTGTCCAGTTCTTGATTTCAAGGCCTTCTATTCTTAGGAAATGCTTTTCGTTGTTTGTTACTAAAATCAAGTTGTGAGTAATTGCGGTTGAAGCAATCATCAGATCCATATCATCAATGATTCTTCCCGACTGCTCCAGGGAGGCTTTCAGGTCACCGAACGTTTCCATAACCGAAGACGATATGTTGATTATTGGAAATATCTCAGCCAGCCTGTGGATCTTTGCCCGATTCGCTTCTACTGATTGTGATTTGCATGCTCCGTATACCAGTTCCCCATATGTAATTACAGATATTGATTTTGGATAATTCCTAAAATAAGTGAAATTCTCATTCACTTTCAGATGGTTCTTCAAGCTGTAAATGATAATATCTGTGTCAATCAAATAGTTCATTGTTCTTCTCGAATCGGGTTGAATTCCTTCGGCTCTTCCTTGTCTCGCTGATTATCTCGTCAGCACTTCTTTCGTCTTCCCAACTTCCGGCAAGTCTCAGAAATTCATCAGTTGGATTTCGCCCAAAGGATTCCGGTCGTGATAAAAAATTTTCCAGAATGTGAACAACCTCCTGGCTGATTGATCTCTTGTCACTTTTAGCAAGCATCCGGATTGATTCATACAATCTGTCATCAATATCTCTTACCTGTAAATTCGCCACAACAACACCTCCAATGCTAATCTAATACATTTCATGCATTTTGCATAGTTTTTCATGCAAGGCAGGTCGTTGACTCTGTATATATCTTTGTATATACTCAATCACAAGAAAGGGATTCATGCATACAACAAAAGTATTTAAGAGCGGCAACAGCCAGGCAGTCAGGATACCAAAGGAATACACCTTTGAAGAAAAAGAACTCTACATTCAAAGAGTTGGAAGTGTATTAGTTCTTTCATCAATGAGCACCCCATGGAGTTCATTGCGAGACAGCCTTGAAAAGTTTTCTGATGATGTCTTTTCGGATGGTCGCATGCAACCGGATGATCAGGACAGGGAAAACCTCTGAATGTACTTAATCGATACAGATATCTGCATTTACCTGATCAAAAAGAAGTCAGAACATCTGCTTCAACGCTTTGAAGCTGAGAAAGCTTTCAATATAGGAGTATCTGCCATATCCGTTGCGGAGCTTGAATATGGAATTGCAAAAAGTATGTATCCGGAAAGAAACAGAAAAGCTTTCGCGGAATTTCTGGCCTGGTTTGACATTATTCCATTCACAGATATAGACGCTGAAGCTTTTGGTGCAATACGAGTCTATCTCCATAAAAAGGGCACTCCTATTGGCCCTTACGATCTGCAAATCGCAGCGCAATGCCTTTCTAGAGATCTTGTTCTGGTAACCAACAATACCAGAGAATTCGCAAGAATCCCGGATCTGCAGATTGAGAACTGGGTTCAGGAATCGAGTTGAAAGCAGAGAATGGGAGAAATGAGCGCCCATCGACTGACGAGGGCTCTTTTGATCAGAATTTCAGGTAAGTTCCAATTTTCAGGTAGGGTCCTGAGAAATCAACAGAGAAATCACCGGTGTATTCCTCATCAAGAGTCACATTGCAGTAGCGGTAGCCTGCCTCAGCTCCGAATACTACAGGAAGACCCAGGAAGCGTCCTGCGGACTCCTGGTCTATTCGCAATCCTGCGTTGAAGCCCAAGGCTGTTGCTCTTGCAGAAGATTCAGTTTCAGGGGAATCCAGAGTTCTTGAAACCATCACAACAGAAGGACCACCACCAATTGATAGAGCAGGGCTTTCAGTGAGTTTGTAGTAAGCTGCTGTTTCAATGTTTAAAGATTCGTCATGAAGAGAAATTAATTCATCTGCCGGGGAGCCAAACATGAATGCCAGACCAAAAGTCAGTATTCCAAACAGTGTATAGCTTAAGGGATCATAACTCTTTTCATAAGTTCCGTGAAGGTTACTGACGGAAATACCGCCTCTGAGCCTGATTTTCTCTGTAACATCTCCAAGAGCTTCAACGCCGCCTGTCCATGTCACATCATCCAGTTTAAATTCCAGGCCACCTTCATTGAGAAGATCCGAGTAAGCCTTTTCATCAGACATGGATGGGAAACTGCCATCAAAAGTGAAACCTATTCTGAAAGAACTGCCTTGAAGAACCAGCAGTGAAAGAATTGATACAAGTACTGTCATTGTTTAACCACCTCCAGAATCTGCACAAACACTCTTTCTTCATTCAGAAACACTTCTACTGTGTAAAGACCGTCTCCGGGGTATTCCCCATTGTGATCAAGCAGATCCCATGTTACCGTATGTGTGCCGGCAGCCTGCTCTTCAGACTCTACCAGATTTCGCACATTTGTCATGTAGCTGTTCTCCACAATGACATCTACTGTTCCGCCAGTATCAAGGGTGTAGTCAACATCCGCCGTGTCAACCACAGTTATAAACGGGTAACTGGTCAGACCGCAGGAAGTCAGAAAAAGGAAAAATACAAACCCGTAAGCAAATACACTCAATTTTCTCATGCTTACTCCTTTCATAACAATAGTCTATCCTGTTCAACACAGAAAATCAAGTACCCTCGGGAAAAATCTTTCCTCACAATAACAGCTTCAGATCACTTCAATGGCAATCATTCATAACAACAATGTACGCTTGACGATACATTACGATTGTAGCATTAAAGAAGTTGCTTTTCGTTTTAAATCATCGCGGAACTCAGAGGGGGCGGAATGATCAGTCTTGACGATCTGTATTCACTTATTGAAAGCACTTTTGATTTTCTTCTGGTGGTTGATAACAATGAACAGATTCACTACGTAAGCCCTCTCATGAAAAATGTCTGCTCATCCCAGGATTCCGATGTTATCCGCAAACACCTGAACGAGCTGCTGGACAAAAACTCTCTGCAGTCTTTCCGCTATGCCATGAAAAAGGTTAGCCATGGTGACCGTGGGGTACTGGCAGTTTTCTCTACAGGTACGGCTGATTCTATCCCCATACCCATGAAGGTTGCTTACACAAAAAGTGTAACAGGCGGGTTTTATCTGATATTCGGGAAACAGGCAGATTCGCTGCGAAAAATGAATGACTGGGAAAAAGAGGAAAGAGCCAAAGAGCTCTCCTGTCTGTACGCAGTTGCAGAATGGATTGAAGTTTCCACAACGATCAAAGACTTTTTTACCAAGCTTCCACCCTTCCTGGCCCAGGGAATGCGATATCCGGAGGAAGCCACAGTCTATTCAATATATCAGGGAATTGAGTACGGTCAGGACCCTGTGGGAGACAAGTTTATAACGGTCAGACTGTACATTAGCGGCGAGATGAAGGGCGAGATCAGGGTTGGGTACATAAATGACGAAAAGGATCTGCTTCCTGAAGAATGGAAGATGATGAAGCAGATCGGCAGGATGCTCAGCCTGGCTCTGGAAAGAAAAGAACTCTCGGAAAACATAGCTCTCAAGCAGGGCGAGGAGGAAGAGTTCG
>JAGLQD010000235.1 GCA_023136985.1 Candidatus Sabulitectum sp.
AAAGCCCAGCAGGATGCTTTTCTGCCCCATGTGGAAGACGGAACCATCCGTCTTGTGGGGGCGACCACAGAGAATCCGTCTTTTCATGTTAATGCTCCTCTGCTGAGCAGATGCTCTGTGTATGTTCTGGAACCGCTGGAAGCTGCGGATCTTGTTCAGATGGTAGAGCGGGTTGTGTCAACGGATGTGTTTAATGAACTTTGTTCAGCCTCGGTGACACCCGAAGCTGTGGAAGTGATCGCCAGGGTTGCCGACGGAGATGCCAGAAGATGTCTGAACATGCTTGAGCAGCTTGCAGGAATTGCAGGTTCCGGAGTTGTAACAGGTGAGATGGCAGCAGATCTTGTTCAGGCTGCACCCCTTCTGTACGATAACTCCGGTGAGGAACACTACAACCTGATAAGTGCTTTTCACAAATCAATGAGGTCAAGTGATGTTGACGCTTCTCTCTACTGGCTGGCAAGAATGATCGCCTCCGGGGAAGATCCCCTTTACATAGGAAGAAGAATGATAAGGTTTGCTTCAGAGGATATCGGCCTTGCTGATCCGTCAGCCCTTACGATTGCAATGAGATCCGTTGATGCATATAGATTTTTAGGCTCCCCGGAGGGTGATCTTGCCCTTGCGGAAGCGGTGGTTTACATGGCTCTTGCCCCTAAATCCAACAGTGTTTACGCCGCATGGAAGAAAGTACTTAAAACCACTAAATCCATGGGGAGTCTGCGGGTACCTCGGCATCTGCGGAATGCACCGACTGCCCTTATGAAAAAACTGGATTACGGTAAAGGCTACCAGTACGCCCATGGGCAGAATGGTGGTATTGTAACACACAACAACCTCCCTGACGGTATGAAGGAAATAGAGTTTTATCAGCCATCAGATTCAGGGCGGGAAGCCAGAATATCACAGGAACTTGAGCGGTGGAAAAGAACCCGTCTGGAAGCCAGAAAGAATGAAAGGAATATGAATGACCGATAAACCAGTGTTTATGGAAATTGAGTCTCCTGTTCAATTCAGTGAGCTGTCTCCCGGGATGTATGCGGTAAACTGTAAAGGGAAATTCAATATTGAGCTTACTCAGAATCTGATGCAGTGTGCAGCGCACTCTGCAAGCCCGGATTTCTTCAGCAGCGCTTTTCTCGGAGTTCTACTTCCATACTATCTTCACAATGCCAATAATCTTATGGTGGGAGTGCTGGGAAATCTGGACCTTGCAGGGATGTTCTTACCCAACCTGGAAAAAGTCGAACCCAAGATAGCAGGCGCAAGATCCGCAACAGGTTCTGTTGTAGACTTTCTTCGGGGTATTGCAGGTGCTATTCCAGACAATGGCTGTTCGTCTTTTGATAATGATGCCATGGGTAAATGTCTTACTCTTTTAAGATCGGCCTGTGGAAGAAGTGTTGATTCAGCCGGGTTGAATGGAATCGATATTTCTTCGCCTCTCATCACTGAAAATCCTGATCATCTTGTGGCTGCTTTCAACGGCATGGCTGCCTGGACAGTTGTTTCTCTTGGAGGCAGCGGAACTGTGAGCGGTTCTTCCTCCCAGGGAAAGATCGGGCTTAAATGGATCAGACCGGAAGGTGCTGGTCTGACTTACATGCCGGGAAGTGAGAACAGTGCTTCCATTCTGGCCACTGCCGGTGGTTTTGCTGCGGCTGCTGGAATGGCACTTGTAATAGAAAACTGGACCGAGAATGAAGGAGAGGTGTCTCTTGTTGGATAGCAATGCCGGAGAACTGTTGCGTCTTCTAACTGCTTCAGGCGAAAGACTGAATATTCAAGCGATAAACAGCAGACTTCCAGAAGTGCAGGACAGAACAGGGGCTGTTGAGGCTCTGTTGCAGGCCGGGCTTATATGGCATGCAGGCAAGGGCCGGTATGCTACACTTAAAACCCTGGGAATGGAAGTAGGAACTATAAGAATGCGTTCTGACGGATCTGCAACTCTTTACACCCGGGAGCCTGATCCCATACGCATTGTTATCGAGAAGAGTGATACCGGTGGAGCTCTTGACAGAGATGTTGCCATCATCCGTATTCTTGAACCGAACCTGCACAGTGGCGGATACAACGGCAGGGTGATCGATATACTGAAGCGGTTTCGCAAGA
>JAGLQD010000236.1 GCA_023136985.1 Candidatus Sabulitectum sp.
TCTGGTAGTTATTGAATGTGCTGTCGCGAGCTCCCTTGGTATACTCGTCATCTTCTATATACTTGGGCCACCATTCAAGACCGGCACTGAATAAATGGGTTGAACCGTGGTCTGTGTAGAATGCCACACCAGCTCCCCTGCCCAGTTCTGTATTGCAATGACTGACCCATTCAGAGCTTTTCATAAGACTAAGATCATCATATGTGAAAAATCTTCCATCGCCACAGTACCAGGTGGTGTAGTCATATCCAAGCCAATCAGAGAAGTCACCTGTCCATAATCTTCCGGGGGTATTGCTATAGCCGTAATGCTGCAGGGCAGTATCTCCATAATCACTGCCTGCCCCAGCCAGGCGGAGAATTCTTCTGCGATAGTTAACAAGAGGAGCCTGCTGAATTGGGTCCTCAAGATCAATCAGGTTGTAAATCAATGCGCTGAGAGTATCAGGTTGCAATGCTCCCCCATTCTTCACAGAAAGCCTGCCCACCATCATATCCGGGAAGTCGCTGTTGATGGAACGCTCACCGTTAAAATAAGCATACCATTCATCGTTGCCAATTTCAAATTGCATTGGAGGGCTGTCAACGGATACAAGCCATGGTATTCATGGGTGGGCAGGAACCATGGTTCATTGCGGTAGGCAATATCTTCATGATCGCCTATCAGAAGAAGGTAAGAAGGCTTTTTGCCTGATGTCTGGGGCCAGTTCTCCCACATGTGTTCAGTGAAGTTCCTTATGACAGTTGCAGTAAGGTAGGGGGAACCGCCGGCGAAATCATCCATGATATCACCTGTTGTTACAAGGGCAACATCAAAATCATTGAGACTTACCCTGTGCTCTGCAAGATCATCTATTGCTTCACCGCACTGGGTGTAAAGACCTGAAGCACAGATGATAACATAATCAGGCATCCGGGGAGGACCGTTCTCCGGGTCAACCTGGTCGAAGTATGTTGGATTGGATGCTATTGACCGTGAAACCGGGTGATAACCAACAATGGGTGAATCATCGATCAACCTCTGGAAAGCACCAAGTCCGGTACTGTTCCAGACTGCTTGTGCACTGTCAAAATGAACAGAAACATTTATAGATGAGACAATGGTAAGAGTACTGTCTGATGCCCTGTATCTTGCAGGAAACAGTTGAACCTTAAGCAGTCTCTGGCCGCAGATTCTTGTCTCTCCAATTATTCTTACAGGCTCGGATGGCCAGAAGTGATCTGAAATGTAGGCTGTGGAATCCTGTACAAAAGAATCAACCACAGCAGGAGTGAACTCGGTTGATAGAATATGTGCCGGTGCTGGATACACCGGATCTGTTTGAATTTCACGCAAGCCTGCATAGGAAAACTCAAGCTTGGGTGTAACACTGTCAGGAATTGCCACAAGACAGGTTATCATGGGCAGTTCCGGATATCCAATGCTGTCTGTAACAGGAGAACCTGTGAATCTGATGAAATCAAGATTGTCATATTCTGCTGACTCCCACAAAAGTGGAGTTTGTGCGATAAGAACAACTCTGGAACTGTCAGATACAGTTGTTCGGATCAGTGGAGTATCGGCAATTACAGGAGCAGAGAGTAAAATAAGAGCAGATATAAATATAGAATAACATGATTTCATAATAATCCATCCTTATCAGCATGAGTATAGCATACCATTTATTTATGAATATCGCATGGGGATGGGGGGGCATGTCAAGGGAAAGGCAAAATTGAAGAAACCGGAGGAACAGGTGGTTGTGTTGAAGCAGTCGTTCAGGTGCATTGTACAGGAAGTTCTCTGCTGTTAGCTTTCATAACTTGTTACCCATGATTGCATTGAACCAGAAAATGGTTCGTTGGGAAACGCGTTCGAGGTGTTATTTTCCCTTGAAACATCAGGGGGCTTTTTGTTTCTATATCTTGAGGGTATAAGTTTCTTGCAAGAACGGGGATAGTTATGGTCTATCCCCGTTCTGTTTTGTTTTTGAAAACAGCTTTTATTCTCCGGATGCTTCTGGCTGTATAAGCCCCATCCTTTCAAGCCTTGCCAGCAGCGCGCCGGAGCTTCTTTCGAAAGTTTTTGCCATGGTTTCCACGTCGATGCCTTCTTTGAACTGTTTTTCAAGTTTTTCTTCCTCTTCGGTCTCCCACTTCATGAATGCTCTGGGGAAGGTTTT
>JAGLQD010000237.1 GCA_023136985.1 Candidatus Sabulitectum sp.
TCGTCTCTTCTGGTCTCTGCCAGCTTTTCCAGCATTTCACATGCTTCAGTGATCTTTTCCCTGAACCCTTTGAAGGAATCCTCGAAGAGGATAATTTTCTTCTGCTGGAATGTGCCGTCTTCCTGCCTCTGGGAATCGGTGATGGAAAGATAGTAGTGATCGTTCTTAGCCTGCTTCCCATCAATGAAGCAGGTGCTCTTTCCTGCAGAGACCCTTGCTGTGTAGAGTGTTGTTCTTTCTTCAGACATTTTTCTCTCCTCTGTTTTGTGGAACCTGCCTCCAGTGGAATTGTGGACTTTCTTCACTGTGTTTCAACCCTTTCACTGTTGAGAGGGAAACATATGTTTACTATAACAGTAACCTCCATCAGCCTCTGTTTTTCAAGTGCCGGTCTGAAAGCTTGACAAAATGCTTTTGAATAGGCACACTAGGAGCATGAGAAAAACTCTTCCAATGACTGCCTTGGGAATGCGTGAGCGTGGGTGGGATCAGCTTGATGTGCTGATTGTCACCGGTGACGCTTATGTAGACCACCCTTCTTTCGGTGCTGCCATTATCGGCAGGGTACTGGAGAGCAGGGGGTACAAGGTTGGTATTGTGGCTCAGCCTGACTGGAAAAACCTTGATGCATTTACGGTTATGGGAAGACCCAGGCTTTTTGTTGGGGTCACTTCAGGGAATATGGATTCTATGGTGAACCATTACACTTCAAACAATAGGCTTCGTTCCGATGATGCATACACACCTGATGGTCTGCCGGGAAAAAGACCGGACAGAGCTGTTCTCAAGTACACGAACTGCGTTCAGAGAGCCATGAAGGGTGTTCCTGTGGTTCTAGGTGGCATAGAGGCAAGCCTGAGGCGAATAACTCATTATGATTTCTGGAGTGACAGACTCAAGAAATCGATTCTTCTTGACAGCAAAGCTTCTATTCTTGTTTATGGCATGGGAGAGAAGCAGATAGTAGAGATAGCCCGCAGGCTTGATTCCGGGGAGCCCCTATCTGGTATTCCCGGCACTGCAACTGCGGTTCACCAGGGAAAATATCAACCGGACGAGAAGGATGTTGTACTGCCTTCCCATGAATCTCTGAATTCCAACCCTGCGGAATTGCTCGAACTGTCAAAACTTCTTGAAGCAAATCAGAATCCCTGGTGCGGTTCAAGGCTGATCCAGCACGCGGATTCAAGAGTTGTGATTGTTGAACCGCCTGCCGAACCCCTTTCATCTCTTGAAATGGATGCTGTATACGACCTGCCTTACACCAGATTGCCACATTCTTCCTACAGGGGAGAGATCCCGGCATTGACCATGATAAAAGACTCAGTGACTGTTGTAAGAGGTTGCAGCGGGGGTTGTACTTTCTGCGCCATCGGTCTGCATCAGGGGAAGTTTATCACCAGCAGGTCTTCAGATTCAGTTCTTCGGGAAGTTCAGAAGATATCTTCTTCGACTGCATTCAGGGGGACGGTCTCTGATCTTGGAGGCCCTACCGCGAATATGTACGGCCTTGGCTGTGATGACCCTGTGGAGATGAAGAAATGCAGAAGACCATCGTGTCTTTACCCGTCCATATGCAGCCATTTCCGAACGGATCACAGTGACTACATGAAGTTGCTTACAACAGCCGGAACAGTTTCGGCGGTTAAAAATGTGTTTATCTCCAGTGGTATCAGACACGATGTTGCTCTGCGTGACCCGGCCTTCATGGCAAGACTGACATCAAAGAACATTTCAGGTCACCTGAGAATAGCTCCGGAGCACACCCATGACAGAATACTGGCTTTGATGCGCAAGCCAACCCGCGCAGTATGGGAGAGATTTGCAGCTGAATTCAAGAAGAATGCTGAGAGATCAGGACGAAAACAGTACATTGTTCCATACATCATTGCAGCTTTCCCGGGAAGCACCATAGGAGACATGCAGGCGGCCAGATCTTTTCTGGAGACCCAGGGAGCCATTCCCCGGCAGGTGCAGATATTTCTTCCCACACCGATGACAGTTGCCACGGCAATGTATTTCTGCGGAAGATCATTCCCCGGTGGAGAGCCTCTTCGAATTCCCAGAAAGCCCTCAGACAAACAGCAGCAGAAGGATATGATCCTATACGGTATTCATGGCCAGAAGAATTATGACAGCAAGAACAGAGTGAATACCTATGTCAATCACAGGAAGGGTCTTTCCGGTAAACCGCCTCGATAATAAAAGCAGGGTAATTCTGATGATGCATTCAAAAACATAAATCGCCAGGAAAAGCTGGAAGCCGGTATTGATCCTGTCATGTTCTTTGCCCCCTTTTAGAATAGCGTTCATATCTCTTGTAAGGCCGCAGAAGGGGCATGGGTCACCGGTTAACTCTTTGTAGTAACAACCGGTAATGGCTGGAAACTGCTCTGTGAGAACTGGTGATACCAATGTGAACACAAGGACATACAGAAGAAACCCCAGAACAACCAGGTTGAATATTCTGTATGCCCTCATTCGTGTTACTGTATTGTCATTTCGCTTATGGAGTTGGCATCACCTGTGTTTATCGCCACTACAAGGAAGGTTGTCATAACCAGCAGAGGAAGTGCATTTAGAATAATGCCTGCAAGGGCAATTCCAGACGGAAGTTCTGCCGCCTTCTTTTTCTTGAAGGCAATGATTCCAAGGATCAGCCCAACTATTGCCGGGAGTATTACAAGGGTATTAACGCATGGTATAAAGCCCACCATTGCTGCGATTATTCCGATCACAAGAGATGCCACATCCATAATTCTTCTCCTCAGAGTTCAATCCGATTGTTAACTTCCAGCGAATCAAGAACATCTTGATTGCCAACTACACAAACTCTTACATCTGAAGCACGGTTTTTCAGGAGCTTTGCGAATTTTGTGATAGAATTCGCATCTACTGCCAGAAGACGAGCTTTGTGCTCTGCGATCAGGTCTATGCTGATTCCCTTCAGCTGTCGGAGGATTGCAAGACCGTTGGTCATAGGTGGCCGGATTGCAGGATCCATACCTTTAACGCTGGCAATTATCGAATCCTCCAGAACTCTTGGACTCAGCTCAATCTTTGAAATCCCGGTTTCCATAGCATTCTGGAATGTCTGAAGGCTTGTTACAGGTGAAGGGTCTCTGTAAGAATAAAAGGTAATGGCTGTGCTGCCAAGACTTGCTCCTGCTCCGTAAGCACCCTTTTTTACCCTGATCTCGTCCCAGAGATAGCCTTCAGAGAGCATTCGCATCATTACAAAGCCGGATGCCGAAAGCGGATGATCTGATGGTATGCCCGACATTGCTGCTGCTGTAAACGCGGTTTCCCCCTTGATGGTCACTCCGGAGGTGTCAGGTACAGCAGGGAAGACCGGTGGTCTGTGCTTCTTTATTCCCATTGTGGAGCCCGGCAGTTGGCTGAACCAGCTGGAAACTGAATTCTCTTTTTCTTCAGGCCCGCACCAGGCAAGAATCTGGGAAGCTTTTTCAACAAGGTGTTTGTGAATTGCTTTCAATGCAATAATTTCATTCTCAACAGTTTGTGCGCCGATAGTTGCCACCTGTTGTAGCACAGGTATGCCGTGAAGAAGGTTGTTTGCATAGCTTGCAGCAGAAAGCCCAGCCTGGGCTTTCATTGAAGCGAAAACCTGGCCCCGGGGTATAACCGCACTTCTTGCATGTTCCGCAAGTTCACTTGCCACAAGTATTATTCTTTCCCTGTTATCCAGCTCTGGGCTGAAAAGCCTTTCCTTCATTAATTCCAGCATTGCCGGAAGATCTTCTTCCAGACAGTGACCTCCAGCTTTTAATATTATCCTGAATTCATCAATGGAAGTAACAGTGGAGGATATTGAAGTAACAGAAGCGGAAATGCCCCCGGAACAAGCCAGTTCCGCCTGGGCCATCTGGATGTAATCCCTTCCAGATGCCCCTGTTCGTGTCATGAAGCTGGCGAAGAAAGGCAGGTGGGGAATGAGTTCCACAGGCAGTTCGGACATATCGAAGCAGATATCAGCGTAGCAGACCCCGGCTGTCTGTATTTTCGTTGGAAGAAACAGTTTTCCGTTAACCGATTCCTCTCTGTGGAATATCCCTGGAGGCTTGACCGAAACATCGGAGATGCTCAGCTTTGGCAGAGTTGCAAGAGCTTCCGGGGAGCTGGCCATTTCCATTGATTCCGCGAGTTCTTTTGATCTGAGTGCCAGTTTACGGATATCGGCGGGTGACATTGCTTCTTTTGTGGCCAGGAGGTCGGCTTTGATAGCTGCATTTTCATTCCGAAAATGGTTCTCATCCGGATAGAAAACAAAGTCAATTCTGTGTTTGTTGCCAAGCAGATGTTCGTCAATCATATCTTCAAGAAATCGGGGATTCAGGCTCATTCTTTCTTTAAGGCTTTCCAGAATAAAGTTAAGATCAAGTGCCTGCATCACATCTTCACCGTGAGTCCATGCAGCGCACACAGATGACATGACAGAAAAAGGCCAGCTGGAGCCGATTGCACGCAGATGGAGCTCTTTCCTGTGCAGCATGTTGTCTACCAGCTCAGGGTTCAGGCCCTTTTCAACCAGAGTTTTCAGGCTTGCCCGGATTAAGCTGAAAACCGCGTCAGCATTCTTTCTCTCTACGCCTTTGAGGCCGATGACGAAATTTCTCTGTTCAGGGTCCGAATCATATCCGCATCCCGAAAGGCCTGTACCCAGCTCAGAATCCAGAAGAGCCGCCTTTACAGGTGATGAGTCGTCGTCTAGAAGAACATCTTCCAGCAGAGAAAAGGCAAGGGTTTCCACATGGTCTCCTGCATTGTTTGCCATCCAGGCGCTGGTTACTGTGCAGTTGTTCTCGGCCCCTCCTGGTACTGGTACAT
>JAGLQD010000238.1 GCA_023136985.1 Candidatus Sabulitectum sp.
AAAGGAGGGTATTGCCCATATACCAATGGCTTTCTGTAACAGAGGTGACCTGGTACTTGTTCCAAACCCCGGCTACCCTGTTTACAGAGCTTCTGCAATTCTTGCAGATGCAATACCGGTTGATCTGCCTCTTCTTGGAGAAAACAATTTTCTGCCTGATTTTGAGAAGATTCCGCCTGCTGTTCTCAGAGATGCAAAGGTTCTTTTCCTGAACTACCCCAACAATCCCACAGGGGCAGTTACTACTCTTGAACAGATGACAGAAATGGTTGAGTTTGCAAGAGTAAACAATCTGCTTCTTGTCAGCGATAATTCATACAGCCACATAAGATTTGATGGAGTTGAGCCCATGAGTTTCCTCCAGGTTCCCGGGGCAGAGGATGTTGTTCTGGAGTTTCACAGCCTCTCTAAAACCTTTAACATGACAGGATGGAGAATCGGGTTTGTAGCCGGTGGAGCAGATCTTATCAGCACTTTTATGGGCGCTAAGGAAAACATCGATTCCGGTGCTTTTACTGCCATTCAGAAAGCAGCTGAAGTTGCCATGGATATGCCTTCCGCCCTCTTCAATGAGAGGTTGGAGATATACAGGGAGAGAAGGGATATTCTTGTGGCGGGCCTTAAAAAGCTTAACTGGGATGTGTTCGATTCTCCAGGTACTTTCTATGTATGGGTTAAGCTTCCCCGGGGTGCAGACTCCATGGTCTTCGCCAGAAAAATGATCAACCACGCAGGTATTGTGATAACACCTGGAAGTGGTTTCGGTACCTGGGGAGAGGGTTACATTCGTTTTGCTCTTACAATTCCCTCCTCCAGAATTCACCAGGCAATCGGTAGAATGGAGCAGATGGAACTTCACAAAGGAAGGCTTCTGAAATGGTTGAAGAAAACAGGAGACTGACAGGGACACTGTTTCTAAAAAACCTTTCCCTTACCCTGCGACTTGGGGCATTGCCCTTTGAACGCATAGAGTCAAGAAGGGTTAACCTGGATCTGAAGTGGGCCGGAGAGCTTCTTGAAGCAGATAAGCCAGCGGTGGATTATTCTCTGGTTTGTATCGAATTGAAGAGTAAACTTGAACCTGAATACCTGTACATCGAAGAACTTGCCCGTGATGTTCTGGTAATTCTTGAAGCCGGTTGGCCAGGTGCATGGACTGTGTCAGTACATAAAGAACACCCACCCACAGACCTGCCTCTGGAAAAGGCAACAGTTACCATTGGCGGGTAGATCCTTTGCCCTTGGCCTGGGTGGTAACCTGGGAGATGTCCGGGTAAGTATTCAGCTCTGTATTCGTTCTTTAGAACGGGATCCGCGGATATCAGAACTTCGGATTTCTTCTCTGTATGAAACTCCTCCATGGGGAGATGTGGATGGAGGAGAATTTGTAAATGCTGCAGTCAGTGGCATGTGGCAGGGGACGGATCTTGATCTTTTATTTTTCTGTCGTTTCATTGAGAGTGAATTCTCAGTTCCTGTAAATAAGAATGGTGCCGCCAGAGTGCTGGATGTGGATGTACTTTTCCTTGATGGTGGTGTTTCCAGCCCTGAACTTGAACTGCCTCATCCCAGGATGAGCTTACGAAGATTTGTACTTGTTCCTCTCTGTGATGTTTGGTCTGAAATAGTACCCGGTATGGGGGAAACTCCACGGGAACTTCTAAAGCGGGTGCAGGACAGCTCTTCTATTATATTCCTTGGGAGTCTGAACACGGTTTAAAAGGGAGCTTAACCAGTTTGAAAAATGCAAGGTATCTTGTTGTTGAGGGGCCGATAGGAGTAGGGAAAACAAACCTTGCCAGAAAGCTCGCTGCAAGACTGGAGGGCAGGACAGTACTGGAGGAGACAGGTGAGAATCCTTTCCTGAAGTTGTTTTACAGCAATAGGAAAAAGTATGGATTTCAGGCACAGATTTCCTTTCTTCTTGCCAGATATATCCAGCAGACCAGGCTTGTCCACCCTGATCTGTTCACTTCATACCTGATCTCGGATTTTTTGTTTGGACGGGGAATGATATTTGCCAGGGTAAGTCTGGAGCCGGAGGAACTTGTTCTTTACCGTCGTTTGATGGAGCAGTTGGATCCTCGGATGCCTTCTCCTGATCTGGTGGTATACCTGCAGGCTTCAACAGGGGTTCTTCTTGACCGGATCAACCGGTTTGGGAGAAATTTTGAGCGGGATATGGACAGGATCTGGCTGGAGGAACTTGTCGATTCCTACAACAGCTGGTTTCTCAGGGACAGGCAGTATCCTGTTCTGGTTGTGAATACTGATTCAGTTGATTTCCTTGGTGACGAAGATTCGTTTGAGGGTCTGGTTGAAGCAATACAGGCTCATTCCGGGGGTATTCATGGTTTCAACCCGTTACCGAACAAAGGATTACTGATTTGATAGTAACAAGCAGCGAAAGCAGGATATCAGATCTGTGTGCCCAGTGGCGCACCCAGGGACTTTCCGTTGGCTTTGTGCCCACCATGGGTGCACTTCATCAGGGGCATCTAAGCCTTGTCGAGGCAGCTGCAGCTTCGGCTGACCGAGTGGTTGTAAGCATTTTTGTTAATCCCACCCAGTTTGGCCAGGGTGAGGATCTGGATATGTATCCCAGGACTCTGGAAAATGACTGTGAGTCTGTTGAACTACTTGGTGCTTCAGCTGTATTCACCCCTGATGCTGATGTTATCTATCCGACTGATTTTTCCACCAGTGTTTCTGTTACAGGGATCAGTGAGGGGCTTTGCGGGGCTTTCAGACCCGGGCATTTTGATGGAGTAACAACAGTGTGTGCGGTTTTGTTCGGGATAGTCAGGCCGGATATGGCAGTGTTTGGTATGAAAGATGCACAGCAGCTTGCGGT
>JAGLQD010000239.1 GCA_023136985.1 Candidatus Sabulitectum sp.
GGTGATCAGACGGATGGTCTCTGATCTTCGAATGGGAATAGAGATCTTGGCTGTACCTATTGTTAGAGAGGCTGATGGGCTTGCAATGAGCAGCAGAAATCGATATCTCTCTGCAGAAGAGCGCAAACAGGCATCATTGATCAGTGCCGGTTTGCGGAGGGTGCAGAGTCTTTTCAGAACAGGTGAAAGAGACTGTGATCTGTTGAAAAAAGAATTTCTCTTCTTGTTGAAAGATGCACCTTTACTGAAGGTGCAGTATGTTGAGACAGTTGACCCTGATACCATGTCAGTGGTTCAAATGATTGAAAAACGGGTTCTTCTGGTGGTGGCTGTTTATGCCGGAAAGACCAGACTTATAGACAATGTTCTGATCGAGTCGGAGGTTTAGAATTGCAAAGGTGTTTTCTTAAGTCAAAGCTTCACAGAATGGTGGTCACTCAGGCGGAGCTTGACTACATGGGTTCCATTACGATAGATCGTGATCTTATGGATATCACCGGGCTGCTGGAGCACGAGAAGGTTCTGGTGGCAGACATTGATACGGGAAACCGCTTTGAGACCTATGTTCTTGAAGGGGACCGCGGAAGCGGAATAATCTGTATTAACGGAGCGGCAGCAAGGCTGTGCGATCCTGGAGACCGGGTTATTATTCTGCAGTTCGCATGGATCAATATGGATAAGGAAGCTGTTCCTGTTCCTGTTGTGGTAGTTGCTGATGATTCCAATCTTAATCCCAGGGAGCTGTCATGATCACAGCAGCAGTAATTCTTGCAGCAGGCATGGGCAAGAGAATGAAATCGGATCTGCCCAAGGTGCTTCATCCTGTTCTTGCAAGACCAATGGTGGAAAGGGCAGCTCGAGCTGCAGCCGCAGCGGGTGTTTCGCAGATCACTGTGGTTATCGGCCATGGTCGGGAGAAAGTTATTCCTCTTCTTGAAAGCAACGGCTGGAGCTGGGCAGTTCAAGAGGAGCAGCTGGGAACCGCACATGCTGTGAGTTGTGCTCTGTCACAGGTGGAGAACGCAGATGAGGTTGTTGTGCTTATGGGGGATGTTCCACTGCTTAGAGAGGAAACCATCAGCGAACTACTGGGTGTTTTAAGAGAAAGCAAAGCTGCTCTTGCAGTGCTTACAACCACACCTCCGGATGTGACCGGATACGGTAGAGTTATTCTTGACTCCAGCGGGAAGATCGACAGAATTGTCGAAGAGAAAGACGCTTCTCCCCAGGAAAAGAAATGCAGAGTAATAAACACTGGAATAATGGCTTTTGACGGATCTGTTCTTGCAGAGGTTCTTTCCAGGATCGGTA
>JAGLQD010000024.1 GCA_023136985.1 Candidatus Sabulitectum sp.
TGTTGAGATCCATGTTCTTCAGGGCGAGAGGAAAATGGCCGCAGACAACAGAACTCTCGGCCGCTTTACTCTTGAAGGAATCCCACCAGCCCCTCGTGGACTTCCTCAGATCGAGGTTGAGTTTGATATTGATGCCAACGGTATAGTGCATGTTGCTGCAAAGGACAAAGCAACCGGCAAAGAGCAGAAGATCAGAATTGAAGCATCCAGCGGCCTTTCCGAGACTGATATAGATCAAATGGTCAAAGATGCAGAAGCTCACTCCGATGAGGATGAGAAGCGCAGAGCAGCAGTTGACACCAGGAACAAGGCTGAGAATCTTGCATATCAGGTGGAAAAACAGATCGAAGAGATGGGTGAGAAACTTGATGCTGCTGACAAGGCCAGCCTTGAAGAAGCTGTTTCTGAAACAAGAAAAACCCTTGAGGGTGATGATGACGCAAAGATAGCCACCCAGGTTGAAGAACTTGAAAAGATCTGGCAGGAGATCGGAGCCAGATTTCACACTCAGAATGCAGAGCAGGCTCAGCAGGGAGAACCAGGTGAACCGGGTGACCAGCAGGATGCAGACGCCGGAGCAGGAGATGACGCAGTTGATGCTGACTTCGAAGTGGTGGATGACTGATGGGCGATCCAAGAAGAAGCAGAAAAGCTGAAAATGAGGGAAGGCGGGGCACAAAGCCCCCCCTTTCCCAGCAGGAGGAAAAGCAGGATAACTTTGACCTGCCCGGTGAAGAAGTGGAGCCGGATGTGCAGGATGAAAAAATAGTATCCCTTGAAAATGAGCGGGATGAGATTCTGGATAAATTTCAAAGGCTGGCAGCTGAATTTGATAATTACCGGAAACGCCAGGCCAGGGATTTTAACAGGCTTATCGACCAGGGAAGGAAAAAACTGGTAGAAGAGCTTCTTACAGTTCTGGACAATTTTGATCGGGCCAAGGTTACCTGTCAGGGGGAGCATTCCGACAAGGAGATAGTTGACGGGATACTGCAGACATCCGAGCAGCTTCACAGTGTTTTGAAGAAGGAAGGTCTTGAGGAAATTCCAATAGAGCCCGGAGATCCGTTTGATCCCAATATACACGAAGCAATGGTTGCAGAAAGCATAGGCGAAGGGGAGACGGATATTGTTCTGGAAGTATTCCAGAAGGGATACTATTTTGGTCAGAATCTTCTTCGGCCGGCAAGGGTGAAAGTCGGTAAGGTTTCGCCTGGGGACGGGGTTGGTGCCAGTTGACAAAAGATCTGTACGAAATTCTTGGTGTTGCTGAAAAATCATCTCCGGATGAACTGAGAAAAGCATACAGGAACCTGGCTAAAAAGAACCATCCTGATGCCAATCCGGATGATTCTGCGGCAGAAGAGAGATTTAAGAGAATTTCTGATGCTTATGATATTCTGGGCAATCCCGAGAAGCGTGAGGAATATGATCTTATGCGCCAGAGAGGCCATGATCCATTTTCTGGAAACAGCAGCGGCGAGGGTTTTGGTGACTTGAGTGATATTCTGAGATCCATGTTTGGCGGCGGTGGTGGTGGCTCTTATGGCGGAGGACGACCTGCCTCCCGCGGAGTGTCCAGGGTAAGCATAGAAATACCATTTGTTACCGCGGCAAAGGGGGGGACTGTTCAGCGTGTCCTTCAGTTGCCTGTGGTATGTCGGGCTTGCGGAGGTGTTGGCGGTTCCGGAAAAGAGACTTGTGGCAGTTGCGGCGGTACTGGAAGAATATCCAGCGGGCAGGGATTTTTTTCCACAATGCATCCGTGTGCGAATTGCGGTGGCAGAGGGTATACTCTGAAGAAGAAATGCGCCACTTGCAGTGGAGCAGGAGAAGTTCAGAGCAATGAAAAGGTATCGCTGAGGATCCCTCCAGGTGCCGGCGACGGTACTACTCTTAGAACCTCCGTTGGAGGCAGCACGGTTCTGGTGCAACTGCGGATAAAGAAAGACAGATTCTTTACCAGACAGGGCAGAGATATTCTCTGCAGTGTTACAGTTACAGCGTCTCAAGTTGTTCTTGGGTCAACACTTATGGTAAGAACGCTTGACGGGAAAGCAAAACTCAGGATAAAGGCTGGAACGCAGCCTGGTACTGTTTTAAGAATGCGCGGCAAAGGGGTTATTCACAATGGTGTAACCGGTGATCAGCTTGTAACTGTTGTGGTTAAATTGCCTGCTGAGCTCAACGATGAGCAGCGCCTGCTGTGGACAGAAATAAAAGAAGCCGGTTTTTAACCGATTGGAGAGAACTTGAACTACTCATATCTTATTCTGGTGGCTGTTGGTCTTTTTCTGTCAATCTTTGGATTTATCAGAAACGGAAAAAGCCAGGGAAACTCTCTGGGAGCTGCCCTGCTGTTTCTTCTGGGAATCATCTTGCTCACCCTTGGTATCCTGTTGACCAATGTTCCGGGATTCTTTGCAGGTTAGAACCCGGTTTAAGTCACAGCCACAAAACCAAGTCTTTTGAGTTTTGAATAGAACGAGTCCAGGAGAGTGTCATTCGGATGCCTTCTTACCGCTTCCGCAACCATCTTTCCCGCCTCTTCAAAATTGTCATCTTTAACAGCTGTTCTTATTCTGTCCGCCCATAGAAGAGCTTCGCCATCCTGATCCTCTTCTTCCGGAATCTCGGGCTTTTCCTGCTCCACGATGACTTTTTTCGCCGAAATTGAATTAGTCCCCGGATACTGCTTCTTTCCGGTGACTTTCGCGTTAACTTTCTCAATACTGTTGAGAAGTTCTTCAAGCCCTTCAATTGCCGGGAGCAGATCAAAGGCTCTCCGGGAGGCAGTTATAGCCTTCTCTATATCACCTTCTGATAGTTTTTTCTTTCCGATCTTTACAAGATTTCCTGCCCTGATCCTGTTTTTGAGCTGTTGCATTTTCTGATCTGCGATCTGTTCGTCAGGGAAAAGCTGTACAGCTTTTTTCAGATAAGCCAGAGCCTTGGAATTGTTTCCTGATGCAAGGGCTTCATCAGAGAGTCTGAAGATTTTTTCGAGCTTTGAATCCATATCTGCGGTTTCGTTCCTTTCAGTACTGGGTCCCTCAATGGCAATGTCTTGCGGATAATATTCTTCGTTTTCATCACGGGTATTTTCTGCGCGTTCCATAGCGATCAAAACCTCTGTTATGACTATTTCCCCGGGATCGATCACCAGAGCTTTTTTTATTGAATCAAGTGCTTGCTTTCTATTACCCTGATCAGAGTGTCTTCTGGCTTGAACGAGATGAGTCTTAACTCGGTTCTTCATTGTTGGAAACCCCCCTGATCCTACAACCTTAAGACAAACAGTTCACTTTCATGCCTGTTTCAGCTGCAATCGGTCTAAGCTTTGTTTTCAGATGTAACACTCTACTCGCTTGTTTCAATATAATTCCCTACGGGAATCGGAGAAACCCCTCACTGATAACGCGGAAAGAGATGTAATGTCAATAAAGAATTTCTTCCTCAGAAGACCTGCTCCAAGGATGGAAGCTGTGTCTCGTGATTCGGTTGAGTTCGTAGATTTGAGTCTCAGGGATGGTCAGCAGTCTTTGCTTGCCACAAGAATGTCTACAGAACAAGTTCTAAGGCTTCTGCCACTTATTCTGAATACAGGCGTTAACCTTCTGGAGGTATGGGGCGGAGCAACGCTTGATAGCGCTATGAGGTATCTGGGAGAAAATCCTTTCAGTCGGCTTCAAAAGATGAGCGAGATGGCAAAGCCGTTCAATGCAGGATTACGGGCTCTATCAAGAGGGCAGAACCTCTTTGGATACGATCCTTATCCGGATGATATTGTGAGAGATTTTAACAGAGAAGCGGTGAAAGCCGGGGCAAGTGTTATGCGTATTTTTGATGCTTTGAATTACACTCCGAACTTCAAGGCAGCGCTTGATGGAGTAAATGAAGCAGGCGGTATTTTTGATGCTGCAGTTTGCTACACAACAGGATCCCCCTACAGCATTGATCACTTTGTTCAGAAATGTGTAGAGCTGGAAAAAATGGGTGCTCACATGGTGAGCGACAAGGACATGGCAGGTCTGAAAACACCTGCAGAGGCCTGGGAGTATTACCGTGCTCTGAAGGGGGCTCTAACAGTGCCGGTTGTCTCACACACCCATTGCACTCCCGGTTACGGTCATATCTCTGCAGTCATCGCCATGCTTGCCGGTATAGACAAGATCGACACTGCTTTTCTTCCGCTGGCCGGAGGATCATCTCACCCTTCAATTGAGATACTTTCTCTTTTTGCGGAAGTCCTTGGTATACCCACAGGGCTCAATCTTTCCGAAAAGGTTTTAAAACCCATTCATGATGAGATGTATGCGGTTGTTGCAGAGGTTGAAAAGGAATTCGATCTGAAAATTCATCACTCGATCTGGCCGGGAAGAGAAAAGCTTCTTCCCATGGTTGAGGAAATTCTGGGTGATCTGGCACAGGGCAGAATAGAAAGAGCCCTTGAAGTGACCCATGCCATGGAGCGAGCCTGCGGGTTCCCTGAACCGAATATGGAAGTCCTCAGTGCTCAGATCCCCGGTGGCATGTACAGCAATTTTGTTAATCAGCTGGCCAGAGACAGCAAGTCCGAATATCTCGGCAGGGCTCTGGAAGCTGTTCAGGAGATCAGGCACAAGGCAGGCTGGTGCCCTCTGGTTACTCCAACTTCACAGATTGTCGGCGTGAAGGCATATTTCACTGCAATGGGTAAATCTGTGAACCCTGTCCAGTACTTTAACCTGATTGCCGGCTATTACGGAAAGACCCCTTTCCCCATCGATGCTGACTACAGGGAGGAAGTGTGCGGATTCAGAGAAGAGAGGGAGTACGATTCATCTGGTTTTAACAGAAGAATACCCCTTGCTTCAGGCACAGAGCTGCCACTTGCAGAGACAACTCACGAGAAGCTTCTTTACTACCTTTTCCCGGACAGTTCCGGCAAAAGCTATCTTGAGGGGCTCAGACAGGCTGAGTGGGTCTCCACAGCCCAAAAGAGAAACGCGCCTGGAAGAAGAGAGAGAGAGCAGAAAGGCAATGCTGGAAGCCAACGCTCTTATGAATCGTTTTGCTGACGACATGGATTCTCTTTCAGAGAAGCTTTCCGGAGCCGTTGGAAATGGAAATACTTCCTACTTGAAAAGCCCGGCGGGTGATTCCCCGGAGGAATAGTAAATTCATACATAGGGGCAAAGACCTGGAACCCTTTACCGGTTTCAGGTCTTTGTCTATATTGCAAGCACGTGTGGATTGATTTGAGGTGTATTGCAACCACTATAAAAAAAGTGCTAAAAAGCCGTCAGCCATTGCCTCCTGGTCGTCGGATGACGGCCATTTTTTGTTTACTTTAGAGGAATGGAGATTTCCATGAGAAAGATGTTCACAAGTGAGTCAGTTTCCGAAGGGCATCCTGATAAGATCTGTGACCAGATCTCTGATGCTGTGCTCGATGCCCATCTTGCCTTGGACCCCAACGCACATGTAGCGTGTGAAACACTGGTAACTACTAACTTCTGCCTTCTGGCAGGGGAAGTGAAAGCCAGAGGTGAAGTTGATTATGTGCAGCTTGCAAAAGATACTATCAGGGATATAGGCTACACTCTTCCTGAAATAGGTTTTCACTTTGAAAAGAATGATTATGAGATCAGACTGCATGCTCAGTCCACTGATATTGACAGTGGGGTCGTGAGCCACGAGGGTGCCGGTGATCAGGGAATGATGTTCGGTTTTGCATGCAATGAGACCAAAGCTCTTATGCCCTATCCGATACACCTGTCCCACAGAATTCTGGAGCGCCTGAGCGAAGCCAGAAGAAGTGGTGACATTAAGTGGGCAAGACCTGACGCCAAAAGTCAGGTAACAGTAGAGTACGAGAATGGCAGGCCGGTGGCTATTGCGGATATCCTCATGTCGATCCATCATGCAAAAGGCCAGAAGAGAGACGCAATGCAGCAGGAGATCAGGGAGAAGGTCATAAACCCTGTGCTGGAAAATTTTGTTCCGTATCTTGAATGGAGCGGACATTTCACATACAACCCCGCCGGGGACTTTGTTATTGGTGGCCCCGACGGAGATACAGGATTGACCGGCAGGAAGATCATTGTTGATACTTACGGCGGTAGAGCAAGGCATGGTGGTGGAGCATTTTCCGGAAAAGACCCGTCGAAAGTTGACCGCAGCGCGGCCTATGCCGCTCGTTACGTTGCCAAAAATATCGTGGCCGCAGGGTTAGCTGATACCTGCGAAGTTCAACTTTCTTATGCCATAGGTGTAGCAGAACCAGTAGGAGTTTATGTAGATACTTATGGCACATCGAAAGTTGATTTGACTAATGGAGAATTTGCAGAAAAGATTAAAAAGATTTTCGATCTTCGACCGGCCGCTATAGAGCAAAGACTCAAACTAAGAAATCCAATTTATTCAGAAACAGCGGCCTATGGACATATGGGTCGTAAACCAGTAAATGTTAAGAAAAGATTCAAATCTCCATACTTTGATGACGTTGAATTAGAAGTGGAGCTTTTCACATGGGAGAAACTAGATTACGTAGAAAAGATCAAAAAAGAATTTGATATATAAGTTTTTAGGTTTATAAAATATTGGCTGATACGTAATGAATTGAGCCTTGTGGATAGGTTTTTGAATTTCTGGTAATAACCTTAATACACTGTGAAAAGAAATATATTAGAAGGGACTTTAATGAAGAGAGGAAAATTATGAAATCCTGGTATGCAATTTATACTAAAGCTCGTAATGAGAAGAAAGTTGCTTCACTTTTCCTGAGGGATGGAATTGAACATTACCTTCCCTTAATAAAGAGGATAAAGTTTTGGAGCGACAGAAAGAAGCAGGTTGAGGAACCTTTATTTTCATCTTATGTATTTGTTCATATCAAAGAGCAAGAACACTTAAAAGTATTGAAAACTACAGGTGTAGTGCGTTTTA
>JAGLQD010000240.1 GCA_023136985.1 Candidatus Sabulitectum sp.
CCCCCCCCCCCTGCAACTCTTTGATTGTTGCCTATAATAACCCATATGAAAAAGGGTCAACAGGTGGATGTTGACCGACTGCCTTCAAATGGGTAGAGTCTTACAGGAAACAAACCGGGAAAGGGGTGCGCATTGAAAAAAGAACTAATTATTCCTGCTCTTTTTCTGCTGATTTCAGCATGTATCGGCTGGAGCAGTGACCAGAAAGAGGTTGTTGAAAGCTACAACACCCTTATGTCAAATGCGTCTGAAGAGAACTGGAACAGCCTTTCCAGAGGTCTCTCAGATGAAACAATAGAGCTTCTTGATGAAATAGCAGTGCTTTACACTAATGCAGGAGTTCCTTTTGACAATCAGGGTAAAGAGCTGCTTGCTTCACTTGTTTCTGACACAGATCTGCTGGCATTCTCAGAAACTGTGATCTCCATTGAGTTCAGGAATGGCAAGGCTTATCTGCTTTCCGGTCAGGGAAATATGATCACATCTTATCAGTTTGTCCGGGAAAACCAGCGCTGGAAATTGAATCTGGTTCCAAAACTTAATGAGTTCCTCAGCCAGACCATGGAAGGTACGCCTGAAACAGATCCGAATTCACTGGTAACAACTGCACCCGGCTATATTTCTACAGGTACAGGAACCTGTGAATTTTCAATTAGAAACAACCTTGAACACCTGTCCATCTGGAATGTCTACTGCTCGCCGAGCAACAGTGATTCCTGGGGAGAAGACTGGCTTGGATCAAGCGTTCTCAGCACCGGTGAGGCAATGACGATCTGGCTGGAAGAAGGCGTTTACGACATTCAACTGATGGATTCCGACCAGAATACCTACACCCTGTGGCAAGTTGAACTGGATGACCAGGGAGTATTCTGGCAGGTAACAGAGCTGGATCGTGATGAGTCGAACTAAGTACCTGGTTGTAATCATATTAATTACCATCACAATCCTGGCGATAGTTTACAGAACAAAAGATGCAGCCCCTCTGGAGACACAACTCACTGTAAAAAACGTCATTCAAGACATTACATTGGCAGAGATCTACCTGGAAAATGACACTTCCAACTGCCTGGAGCAGCTTCTGGAGCCTGGCGGAATTGTCCTTCTCACCGTTCCACGAAGCAATTCAGCAATCAGAGCGGTGGATACTGAAGGCGGCGTATACAATACTGCTGTAACAATTACCGATTCAACAGAAGCTCTGCAAATAGACATATCAATAACAGATCGCACTGTTTTTGAAGAAACCATTGAATCCGGTGGCGAGTACTGGTCAGGATCCGGATCCTGTACAATAAGAATTACAAACGCGCTGGAAGAAAGAGATGTCTACTGGCTTCGTGTTACCAGACAGGGGGAGGACACTGAGAGTAGTCCTGATAAGCTTGGAGCTTTTATACTTTTTCCAGGCAGAACGATTAATATCAGAGTGAATTATGACTGCTACATCCTCAATGCAGAAGACAACGCCCGGAACCAGTACACCTGCGAGATCTTTCCAATTACTCCAGACATACAGAGCTACAGCTGGCAGATCACAAGAGACGACAGATTGTCTCCACCAGATGAGTCCGGCACTGGCAGCAGTAGATTAGTTCTTTGCAATGCCCTTGATGACTGGATAATTACCGCTATCTACCACCGAAGAACCGATGACACCGGCTGGAGTGAGAATCAGCTCACATCAACCGCTCTTGTACCCAAACAACAGTACTCATTGCTTCTTGAGCCGGGCACTTACGATATCAGAGCGGTTGATGAAGACAATGACACTTACACCAGATATTCCGTAACTGTATCAGGAGAAAGCTCAGACTGGAACATCACAATGAACGATCTTGATCGGTTCATTCCATAATGGCAGCAGATACAGAGGGTTTACCTGCACCGGTCCAGGGCTTATTGTAGCTGTCAATGTTGTATTTGCAGTTTCAAAGGTTGATTCTGCTGTTGTTACAAACGGAGGGGAAAAAATGAAGAAATTCGCAGTACTGCTCGCTGTTGCACTTATGGCAACTCTCATTGCCGGTTGCGGTGGCAAGGTTCCTATAAAGGTCACAAATGATCTCGGTGCCTGGAACATTCATGAGATTTATATCAGTCCGTCATCAGAGCCGGGCTGGGGTAATAACCTGATTACAGATGTCATGGAGCCAGGAGACGATTTCACATCAATGGTAACAGCTGATAATTATGACATCAAGCTGATTGATGAAGATGGCGATGAATATGTTCAGTATCTTGTAGAAGTGGGAGCAGACGGATTCAGCTGGAATGTTGAACTGGAAGATATGATCTAATTCCCACGGGAAGTTATAACAAAAGAAACGGGGGCACAGAACAGCTCCCGTTTTTTTCACTTTTTTGCCGCCTTGCAGAGGAAATCCATGTATCGAACCACCAGTGATTCATGATTGAAAGTATCTGATGTTCCTTATCGGTCTTTACTCAGGGTTCGTGTTTCCTTATTGTCGCTTGTTCGGTTCAAGGAAGTTATTCAAAAACAAAAGGGAGGGATAATGAAGAAGTTTTACCTGCTTATGGCACTTGTTGCTTTACCAGCACTGTTCTTTGCCTGCGGTAACGGAGAGGCTCCTGTGGCTGACGCAGACGCCCGTGATGAAGTTGAAGAAGTTGAAATCGAAGTTGTTATTATCAACGATCTCGAAGACTGGGATATTGCGGAGATCTGGGTTGATCCTTCCGACGGAGCCTGGACAGATAACCTTATTGACGAACTAATAGCTCCTGGGGATGAATTCACTGTAATCCTTGAAGAGGCTGGCAGTTACGATATATGGATCACCGACGAAGACGGAGATACCTATACCAGGTACAATATAGAAATCGATGCCCACGGTTACGAATGGGCAGTAACCATTGAAGACGGCGACTGGCAGACCAGTGAAGAAGAAGTTACCATTACCATAAACAACGAACTCGGTAGCTGGACCCTCTGGTACTGCTACTGCAGCACTTCAGATGACGATAGCTGGGGCGAAGACCGCTTCGGATCTGAAATTGTAGATGCCGGTGAGTCATTTACCTTTGAAGTAATGTCAGGTGATTACTATGACATCAAAGTTATCGATGATGAAGATGATGAATACATCATCTGGGATGTTTGGGTAGGCGAAGATGGCTATGTATGGGATGTTGCACTTTCCGACATGGACAACTCCGAAAGAGACGATACACCTGAGGCCGGAGCCCCTATCACCATTTACAACGGACTTGGTGACTGGACGATCTGGTATGTCTACGGCGATCCAAGTGACGGACCATGGGGCGAGGACCGCCTTGGTACCGACCTTCTTTCTCCAGGCGACGAACTCACATTTTATGTGCCTGCCGGTGACACTTACGACTTCAAGGTTGAAGACGAAGACGGAGACATCTACACCATCTGGGGCGTTGATGTGGACGAAGACGGTTTCTACTGGGAAGTTGAACTTTCCGACATGGACTAGTTATTGAATCCTGAGCTATAGAGTTCATAGAAACAGGGGGCACTTCCGCCCCCTGTTTCTGCACACACGGAAGGAATCCAATGGGTAAGGTCATTCTTGCATTATGCCTTGTGCTTCTTGGTACTACAGGGTGCTTTGATCCCGCTAAAATAGTTATCACCAACGACCTTGATCGCACAAACATTGAATACATTTATGTAAGCAGCAGTTCCGAGGATCAGTGGGGCATCAACTCTCTTCCAGAATGGAAGGTACTTCTTCCAGAAGAATCTCACTCGATAACAGTGCTTCCTGATACTTATGATATACAAGTCGTGGACGAGAATGGAGACACATACACCATATGGGACAGAGAAGTTCAGGATGACGACCTTCTCTGGAGGGTGATTCCCACAGATATTGATTAGAGCATATACCTGATACCTCTGAAGCAGTCTTATTGTATCCAACGAATTGCAGATGCCCTGCAAAAGATCAACAGCAATGCAGAGATCCTGAATTGGAATAAGAATACAGTTCCGGCAGTATAAGAGCAAAAGGGAGGTCACATTTTTGAATAGAGCAACAATTCTCATGGTTCTTGCAGCTGCGCTTCCAGTTCTTACAACAGGCTGCCTGGAGAAAACTCCACTGTCTGTAACCAACGGTCTTGAAAGCTGTAACATCACCTGCGTGTACATCAGTCGAGGTTCAGGCACAGTATGGGGTTCCAATCACCTGCCTGGTACAGACATTCTTGAACCGGAGAAAACAGCTGAAGTCATGGTTCGACCTGGTGTTTATGACCTGCAGGTAATGGATGTAAACGGTGATACCTATACTCTGAATGATATCCGGGTAGGAACAGACGGTTTCAACTGGACTGTTACAATGGATGACATGGATCCGATTTCCTCGTCAGTGTCAATTATGGACTATGCCGGCCAGTGCCCTATCGCCATCACCAGCAATCTGAATCAACTGGAGATCAACGGAATATGGATATCACCTACCGACCGCAATGACTGGGGCGATAACCACCTGCAGGGAGAAGTTCTTTTCCTCGGGGATACATACACCGCCTATGTTCAATCTGCCAATTACGATATTTTCGTAGAAGACACCAAGGGAAACACATACACCAGAAGAAGAAGGAATGTCACAGGATCAGAAGGCTACAGCTGGAGTGTATCCACAGCCCATGCTGACTGAAGCTGAAACTTAAACTAAAACTGAATAAGCAAAACTACTATTCCAGTAACGGAAGACGGACCGTCATAACTGTCCCCTCATCCGGCACACTTTCAGCCGTAATGGTTCCTCCGTGAACTTGAACGATCTGCTTAACCATTGAAAGCCCCAGCCCCAACCCGCCATCCGGATTCCGCTTGGCCTGCCTACCTCTGAAAAGAAAATCAAACACATGCGGCAGATCTTCAGCAGGTATACCCATACCTGTATCTTCAACTGAAACAACTATGGAAGAATCCTCTCTGTACACTTTAAGATAGATACATCCACCAGTCCGGTTGTATTTGAAAGCATTCACACAAAGATTCTGTACCACACGACGGAGAAAGCTCTCTTTGCCTTGAACCGGCATAACTGGTTCGTCCTCAGGGTAAAAAAACTTGAAACAAATTCCCTTCTCCATGAACATCAATTCCATGAGCTCGTGTACACTTCTACACACTTCAAGCATACTGACATTCTCATCAAGTGCTGAAGCATCCGCCCCGGTAAGGTTCCCCAGCACCATGATATCGGTAACCAGAGGGACAAGTTCCTCTGCCCTCTTCCGAGCTCTGCCTATCATCCGCAGGGAGTTCTCGGGATTCTTCACATACCCTATCTCAACAGCATGCAAAAGACTCACAATGGCAGCAATCGGCGACTTCAGTTCATGCCCAAGTATCCGCAATACCTCCCCTGCTGTGGGCTCATCCCCACTCAAAGCAATCTCAAGCTCATCAGTGATCTTATTTAGATCAGCCATCATCCCTGTATTGCAAACACACTTCTTTGTTGCCTGGTGCAGTATTACCTGCGCCCGCATCACCAGTTCCCACGGCTCATGTTTCATAAAGTGTACCCTTTCTTTAGCCACTCATGTACAATTTTATTTTTGTCCTTGATACTTCCAAAATAACTTGATGGGTGTGAAAAGAAAAGAGGGCACCTCAGTCAACATACCCAACAAGAATGCTATCGTTCAAGAAAACCTCGACCTCCGCAAGCGGCGAGACATCTATACGCCAAAGAAAAACAAAAAACAGAAACCAACTGTTCGCCACGAAGGGCGGGGAATTTGACCCTCCTCAGATGCAATGATGGATATGACATTGATACACTCTATTGTTATTGTTGAACTCTGCTTACTTAAAGTTTATCGCCCACTTCCTTACTGCTTTTCATGATGTGGAGAATATGAAATGGTAAATGAAAACTACAGAATGAAAAAAATTGCAAAACTGGTACGAGACAAGAAAAGAATTCTTGATTTAGGCTGGGCTGATATTCCAAACGGGTATCTGACAAACGAATTTGTAACTGGATTGGATTTAAGAGAGCGACAATTGCCAGGCAACTATTCTGGAAGTGCCATTGGCAATGCGATGAACCTTCCCAAACCTTTTGAGGCCGACTACTTTGATGCAATCATTGCCGGTGAACTGATTGAGCATCTTGAACAACCAGTAGATTTTCTAAGAAGATGCCATGAATCCCTGAAGAGGAATGGAAGTATCGTGCTTTCTACTCCCAATCCAAATTCACTCATTGAAAGAACACTTACTTTATCTCTATGCCGAAAATACTTTTACACTCCCCACCACGTCATGCTGTATCCCCAGAGATGGCTCATACGAATTATGGAATTATCCGGCTTTTCCAATATCAGGATTCTTTCTGGCGGCTTTCCGCTGCCAATACTCGGTCTCGTCCCATTCCCAAGACCATGGTGTTATCAAACGATCGCAATTGGGGAAAAACGTTAAGAGTAATACAGTACCATCCTCATTCCCTGTTTACTGACCTCTTTGTGTAGTATGCTGTCGAACTTATGATACACACTATTAGCTTTGTATCCGAGGTTTATTTTCGACACCTGTCCCCGCAAAAACAATTTCGAACTTCACATATCTATTTAAAAAACTCTTTCAATACTTTAACGATTCTTTCAGATGCTCTACCATCAAGCTGTTTAGGAATTGAATAAGCAACCTTATCGAATGCTAATGATTTAATCACTGCTTTTGAAACTGCATCGAATGTTAAACCCGAAAGAATATTTGTTCCTTTCTCAACTGTTATCAAATGTTCTGTGGAATCGCGCAGGGTAATACAAGGCACTTTCAGGAAAGAAGCTTCTGATTGTATCCCCCCGGAATCAGTCATA
>JAGLQD010000241.1 GCA_023136985.1 Candidatus Sabulitectum sp.
TGCTGCCTGCTCTATGTTTGCAGGGTCATCACCGGGAAGACCAAGAATAAGATCCATTATGGGAGTAATACCACTTTGCTTCAACAGAGAAGCGCCTTTCAGGATCGAAAGTGGATTTCCTCCTCTGCCTATGGAATGAAGAACCTCGGAGCTCATGGTCTGCAGTCCCACCTCCAGACTGCTGAATCCAGCCCCGGCAAGAGCATCGGTAGTTATAGAAGAGTGGATCAAGTCGCTTCTGACCTCGGCAAAGCAGTCAAGACCCAGATTTGACATTCCCTCAAGAAGAATTTTCAGGTCAGGCCTGCTGTTAAAAGTGGGATCGAGAAACACCAGTTCCCCGGCACCCATTTCGTGCAACATCCTGATTTTGTTCAGAACTTTATCGGCGGAGATCAATCTTGGTACAGGTGAGGTTCTTCTGTAAGCGCAGTATGAGCAAAGACTCATGCAACCTCTCTGCGTTTCAATGTGAACCGAACCCCCCGGCAACGGGGTAATGTATCCCATTTTGTAAGGATCCGGCCAGTGGTCAGGCGGATCTGTATCCACAACAGGTCCCAGAAGCTTTGTTCCGGATTCGAGAATGCATCTGAGCTTTTCCGGCGAAAGAACATCTGATGCGAATGATTCTCCTTCACCTGCAACGAACAGATCTATTGATGGTTCAGCCAGAAGCAAATGGTTGTCCTGAGCAACTTCCGGACCTCCTGCCACCACCAGCAATCCGGGTTTCCAATCCTTCAGTTCCTGCAACAGGTGCAGAGTTCTTTCTCTGTTCCACATGTACAGTGTTACGCCCAGAAGCTCGGGGTCTCTTCGTTTTATTTCCTGAAGGAGAGCTGTGTCTCCAAGTGTATTCAGTAATTCCCCGGGAAATATGGATTCAACAGGCAGAGCTGCCGATGCGGCAAGAATGGCTGAAGCCAGCGGTATATTCCCTGTGGGTTCCCATGCCGATGAAGGATGCAGAGGGAGTTGGAGCAATTGAACTGAATACATGGTCAAACAGGTGGGCTGATAGTGGTTATTCCGGTAACAGCCAGGAGATAGAGGATAAGGAAAGAAATCAACCAGAGAGAGTTGGAGAGAGGGTGATGCCCATTATAGGTACTTTTTCGGTACGCCATGGTTCCAACAAACTGCAGAATAAATGAAATTGAAAAGAATACAGATAGCAGAGATATTCCATTAAGCAGGAAAAGAGATGCCGCCCCGGTAATTCCCGGGAGCAGAGAGAACATTGAGAATTTATAAGCCCAGCTTTCAGAATCAGCCAGCGGGGGGAAATTGTGATAGAGTCCACCGGATTCCCTGGCGAAAAGTCGGATTCCGTACGACAGTGAAAAGGCCGCAGCAATTGAAACAAGAACACCGTAGATGATTCCTCCAAGAAGAGCCAGCAGGGGCAATGGTGAGGGGGGATAGCCTCCTGGAGAATGGGAGGGCATGAGGATTACAGTTAGAAGCAATCCCATTTCAAATGCCTGAACTACACCCAGAACAGACCATCTGCTAAGAACCCTTCTTCCAAACAATCGTGCAAATTGAAGACCGGTGAGAACTACAGTGAGCTGACCTCCACCAGTTGTGGGATTCCCTTCCGATGTGGAAAGAAGAAGACCAAGCAGAAGCAACTCGAGAATTCGGAGAAGATCATAGCGGTCAAAGTTGTTTTTTAGAATATTGCTGTTCGCATGTGTGGATGAAAGTCTTCCTGCCTTTCCCAGCCTGTGGTGAAAGTATTCTTCCAGAACAAATAGAAACGCAACCAGAAAACCCAGTACTTTATGCATGCTCAGGATCCTTTACAGTGAGAAGTACAATTCCCCCGGCTATAAAGAAGACAGATATTGAAATAATGGAGTTTCTGGTGCTGCCGGTGATATCTCCAATTACTGCAAACATTAGAGGGCCAAGGATACTGGCGAATCTTGATGAAATAGAGAAGAAGCCGAAATATTCTGAGGCGTGTTCCTGAGGTATAAGAACAGAGTAGAATGAACGACTGATGGCCTGAATGCCACCCTGTAATAGTCCCACAGCAGCTGCGAGTACCCAGAATTGCCAGGTCTCAGTCATTTTCCAGGCGTAAACAATCACTGCAAGATAGCCTGCAATGCCAGCAAGAAGGGCCTTCTTTGATCCGAGTTTTGTTGCAAGTTTTCCGTAGAGAATTGAGCCTGGAAATCCAATGAACTGAGTTAGCAGCAGAGCTCCAATCAGGTGGCTGCTTTCCAGCCCCAGCTCTGCTTTTCCGAAAACCGTAGCCATCATGATGATAGTTTGTATCCCGTCATTGTACAGGAGAAAAGAGATGAGAAATCTGAACGCCTGCTGATGCTGCCTTATGCTTCGGAAAGTAGTGGCAAGAGATTGAATACCTGTTCGGAAGGAATGCTTGAAATCAGAGTATGATGAGGCAGGGCCTTCCGGAACCTTTTTAAACAATGGGATGGAGAAAAGAGCCCACCAGAGTGCAACGGTAAGAAAGCTCAGCTTCACTGCCATAGTTCCCTGGGGGATTCCGAAAAGACCCGGTTGTTTTATCATGAGCAGGTTCAGAGCAAGAAGCAATCCTCCACCCAGGTAACCAACAGCAAAGCCCCTTGTGCTTATCAGGTCTCTTCTTGCAGGAGGGGTTACATAGACAAGCAGTGAGTTGTAGAAGACATTGGCACCGGCAAATCCGATCTGTCCAAGAATGACCATTGCCAGTGTGAACCCCACCAGCCCGGGGCCGCTGAAGAAGAGCAGAGCAGAGGCAATAACACCAACTGTTGTCATTATGCCCAGGAACAGTTTTCTTTTTCCGCCTGCATCTGCCACTGCGCCAAAGACGGGAGCTCCCAGAGCAACAAGAAGAGCTGCCAGAGACATTGCATATCCCCACAGTGACTGGGAGTTACTGGTAAATAGAAATCCAGGTAATTGAACAGAAACAGTTCCGGAGCCTGCTACTACTCCCACAAAGAATACCGGCAGTACTGCTGCTACAATGGTTGTAACGAAAGCTGAATTTGCCCAATCGTAAAGGCACCAGGCTTTTTCTGCCGGTGTGTACTTTATTTTCACCAGACCTCCATTTTCTTGAATATCTGCAGAACATAACCAATAGAATTCACTCCGGCACTTCCTTCCAGCGCCGGACTCTGGTATTATTCGTGGTTCCACAATAAGTAAACAGAAACAAAAGAGGGGTGAAAAATGTCTCTGTTGGACGATCTAAACGGCTTACTCAAAGGGAAGAGCGATTCGATCAGGAATAATGTTTCCAGAGAGGATATGATCAAGTCCTCCGTGGAGAACCGTGAAGCAATAGTAATGAAGTGCGGGGCACTGGCAACATGGACTCGGCCTGAATCAACCGGAAGAAGTCCCAGGGACACTGTGATAGTAAAGCGGGCTTCCAGCCAGGGAACTATTGACTGGACCAGCCCGAATAATCTGCCAATGGATGAAGAAACTTTTGATATGGTCTGGGCAGATACCATTAATGTATTCGACCAGGCAAAAGAACTCTATATCACCAACCGTCTAATTGGAGCAGACCCGAAGTATGCTCTTCCTGTAAGACTTGTTACAGATAATGCGCTTTCAGCTTTATTTACCGATAATATGTTTCGACCATGGTCGGAGGAAATAGCGAAGTCTTCTATTTTCAGTGACAGGTCCTTTACCCTCCTGGTTTCTCCGGGAAGCAAATTGCAACACGAAAAATACAAGGGAAGACTTCGAGAGAACAGTGAGCTCGGGCATACTTCTGACATGGTTGTTGGAATGGATATGGACAGGAATCTTGGGGTTATTTTTGGAAGTGCCTACTGCGGTAGTATAAAGAAGCTGATGTTTACAGTGATGAACTACCTGCTTCCCGGTGAGGGCATTCTGCCCATACACTGCAGTGCAAACGAAGGTGAGAAGGGTGACAGTGCTCTTCTTCTCGGACTGTCCGGAACAGGGAAGACAACACTGAGCGCCGACCCTTCCAGAGCTCTGCTTGGAGATGATGAACACGGCTGGAGTGATCATGGGGTGGCTAACTTCGAGAACGGATGTTATGCCAAGCTGATCGATCTCAGTGCGAAAAAAGAACCGGAGATATTCTCTGCCTGTTTCCATCAGGATGATCACCTTAAACACGGAGCCATAATCGAGAATGTGATGGTTTATCCTGATGGAGGATTTGACCTTTATGACGACAGATATACACCAAACAGCAGAGGATCCTATCCCCTCAGGTATCTGACCAATATTAAGGAATCATCGGTCTCAGGTCACCCGGACACAATTCTTTTTCTTACTGCTGACGCAAATAGTGTGATCCCACCGATTTCAAAGCTTACAAAAGAGCAGGCTATGCTCTGGTTCCTCATGGGTTACACCAGTAAGCTGGCAGGGACTGAAACTGGAATTAAAGAACCGGTAAGCACATTCTCGAGATTCTTTGGACAGCCTTTTATGCCAAGAGTTCCAGAAGCTTACGCCGATCTTCTCGGGAAGAAACTTGATCTTCACGGAACCCAGGTTTATCTGATCAACACTGGCTGGACCGGGGGACCTTACGGAACAGGGCACCGAATTGACCTTCCGCTAACCAGAAAAATGGTAGAGGCTTGTCTGTCCGGCTCTATTGAGCGATCTGAAATGAAGCGTGATCCTTTTTTCAAGGTGATGGTCCCGGCTACCTGCCCTGGTATAGATGATAGCTCAATTCTGGACGCTGGCAGTACATGGAAGAACAGAAGTGAATACGAAGCCAGGGCGAAAAAATTGACAGGGGAATTCGCAGCTTATTTCAAGAAGGCCTATGGAAGCCAGAACATCAGTGCCGAGATCGCCGCTGAATGTCCTGGAATGTAGTCGGAGCCAAAAAGAAGTAAAGACTATCATTTCCTTCCACTCGTAAAGTCTATCCCCGGAGCCTGCAAATCCGGGGATTTCTTATCAGTCGGCTAACAGTGTAGATGTCTGCAGTTTACCGTACTTCCAGTGCTTAATTTATTAAGTACTGATATAGGGTGAATGGGGATTGCTAGAATTATCACAAAAACATATATTGCCCCCTAATCGATGGTTAGGGTAGCCTTCGATACCAATTTCATTTGGAGGGGAAATGAAAAAATTATCTTTTATGTTTGCTTTGTTGCTTGTGGTTGGTACAGCGGTTGCGCTGCCTTCCTATTCAGGCCTCAGAGGGCTGAACCGAGTAGTAGATGCCAGAACTTCAGAAACAGGACTTCTATCAATCGGTCTGTTTACATTCATGGGTATTTCACCTGACGAAAGAACAGCAGTTCTTGAGTCGGAAGAAGTTACCTTGACAGATACCGAGTACAGCGGCACCGGATACATTACACTTGGATACGGAGTCAGCAAATATTTTGAACTCGGCACAAGAGTTTCCTATCTGTTGAACCAGATCAAGAGAGAAGATGTCAACAACAGACTTGGAACATCAGGAGACTGGAACGGGGATGACGGGTTCAGCGAAGCCGGATTGTTCCTTAAGTTCGCTCTTAATCCGGATGCAGAGAATGTATGGTTCAGTGTTATGCCCTGGGCTCAGTTCTCTGTTTACAGCGGCGGCGACAACAACTTTGTATACAATGGTGATGAATGGGACGGAATCTGGAATACTGATGAACCGATGTTCCAGCTGAGAAGACCTATGATGAACTCTGGAGATATGAGTTTTGGAGGCGACCTTCTTGCAACAATGGAGTTTGATGCTGTGACAATTCACGGTAATCTCGGCTACCACTATTACAAGCAGAATTTCGTTTTTACAGACAGTCGCTATGACGATGATCACAATGTAATTGCAACTGAAGAAGTTGATATTGAAGTAGAGGACCCTGTCCTTCGTTTTGCTGCGGGTATTGAATACCCAATGAACAAAACAACTCTTTTCGCAGAGCTTGAATGGCGTCACTTCCTCAACAGAGAATTTGAAGAGGGAGATGGAGAGCGATTTGATGACTGTATCCAGATTGCTCCCGGTGCCAGGTTTGAGTTTGATTCCGGCTTTGCAATGGATGTAACAGGATCTTACTGCATCTCTTCTTTTGATCCTGAATACAATGATCTCGGTCACAGAAATTTCCAGAATGATGATGATAACCAGACAGACGAGGAAAGGGCAAGATACGCTCCTTTCCCAACCGGATATGCTCCGCAGTACGGTATTGGTGTTAACCTGATGTATTCAGCTAACATACTGCCGAATCCTTCCATTCTTTCCGGTACTGTTACTGATGCCTCAACCGGTGAAGTCATCGCAGCATCAGTTACATTCCCAGGCTCGGATGTTGAAGGTGTGAACACAGACGCAGGTTCAGGTATGTACACTGCTCAGCTTGACAAGGATACTTACACTATTCTTGTTGCCGCTGATGGTTATATCTCTGCCAGCGAGACTCTTGAAATTCCATCCGGCGAGAATATCACGAAGAACTTTGCTCTTCAGTCTGTTGATGGAACAGTAACTGGAACCGTTACAGATGCAGGAACGGGAGAGCCCATTGAAGCTCTTGTGGCTGCCTCCGGGTCAATCCAGAGCAGTACCGATCTCAATGGAGAGTATTCTATTGAGTGTGCTGCAGGCACAAGAACCTTTACTGCTTCTGCAGCTGGTTATTCAAACCTGTCAAGAACAGTTGATATGGTTGCAGGCGAGTCTGTTGCTCAGGACTTCCAGCTGAGTATTCAGCTGAATTTTGAGAATGTCTACTTTGATACAGGCAGACATAACCTCAGACCTGACGCCAAGATCATTCTTGACAGAGTGGCAGAGATGCTTATTAGCAATCCTGGAGTTTCTGTGATGATCACAGGAAATACTGACTCTGACGGCACACCTGAGTACAACCAGGAACTTGCTGAAAACAGAGCACTTTCAGTAAGAAACTACTTGATCTCCAAGGGCGTCAGTGAATTATCACTCTCCACTGTTGGTTACGGCGAGGACAGACCTGCTGCCCCCAATACCACAGATGAGAACAAAGCGTTGAACAGAAGAAGCGAATTTACAATTCTTGCTGCTCCTATTCAGTAAACTTTGATATCTGTAAAAGGGGCAGGGAAACCTGCCCCTTTTTGTGTATACAACTTTTCCTTCATATTACCTGCAGGATAAATCAGCTGGAGGTAAAAATGTCTGTTCTGCTTTTTTCTCTTTTATCGACCTTCTCAATTGCAGCTTACGATTCAGATGCAGGAGAATGGGGTGTTGCGGTGGCTTCCTGTGTTCCATTCGCCTATCACTCTGTTGCCTGGGCTGAAGCAGAAGCAGGAGCAATTGCCACGCAATCATGGACTAATCATTTCTACGCAACTGAAGGACTTCCGCTTCTTGCTGAAGGCATGACTGCGGATTCGGTTCTGCAAATTGTGATTTCTTCAGATTCTCTCAGGGAACAGAGACAGCTTGGTATTGTTGATGTGTATGGCAATACTGCTTCTTTCACCGGAGAAATGTGCATGAACTGGGCGGGAAGCATCCAGGGAGACGGTTATACGATACAGGGTAACATTCTTACAGGGCCGGAGGTTGTAGACGCAATGGAGACGGCTTTTCTTCAAACAGAGGGCATTCCCCTTGCTGAAAGACTTTTCGCTGCTCTTGCAGCCGGTGAAGCAGCCGGAGGAGATTCCAGGGGAAGGCAGTCTGCGGGAATTCTCGTGGTTCGAGAGAATTCAGGCCATAATGGTGCTACAGACAGATTTGTTGAGATTGCTGTAAATGATGATCCGGATCCTCTGACTGTTCTGGAAAAACATCTTTATACATGGGAGATGTACAACTGTTTTTCTGTTTATGCCTCAGAGAGCAGTGAGGACCCCGCTTCAGAAGCAAGAATGATTCACCTGCTGCGGCAGCTTTCTGCCAGTGGAAGCACCGATCCACAGTTATTGAATATGGGAGCATGGGAGCTGGCGATCAGGGACTTGATGCTTGATGAAGCTGTTTCCATGGCGATACAAGCTTCCGAACTTGCACCGGAAGATTCGAATATCAGAGATACTCTTGCAGAATGTCTCTACAGGAATGGTGATATTGACGGTGCGGTTGAGCAGGCCTCTATTGCAATTGAACTGGATCCGGATAATCCATATCTCAGACAACAGCTTGAAAGGTTTGCGAACTGATGAAACCACAGGGCAGACTTCAGGTATACACAGGGAATGGCAAGGGGAAGACCACTGCCTCACTGGGACTTGCGGTAAGGGCTGCATGCTCGGGGATGAAAGTGTTTATCGGCCAGTTCATGAAGGGGCAGGATTATTCCGAGTTGTGTCTGCCGGAAAGATTTCCCGAGATCACAATGAAACAGTTCGGGACACCGGATCTCATTCTTCCTGGAGAAAAGCCGACTCCCCATGATGTGACTCTTGCGGAGGAAGGGCTTGAGCTGCTCACGTCAGAAATGCTCAGCGGAGATTATGATATGGTTATTGCAGACGAAATATGTGTTTCAGTTCACCTTGGGTTGCTTCAGGAAAAACAGGTTCTGGAACTTGCGGCTGCCAGACCGGCTACTGTAGAAGTAGTATTTACCGGCAGGTATGCCACTGATGCTATAATAAAGGTGGCAGATCTGGTAACTGAGATGATGGAAGTAAAGCACTACTACCATACGGAAAAACTCTCAGCAAGGCTGGGAATAGAAAAATGAGGGGGGATGTTATGAGAAGTGTTTTTCTAATTCTTCTTATTGCTGCTTCTTTTGCAGCGGCACAGGAGATTGACCCGCCACGGGACAGCATGGATTTCTTTTTTGGAGCCGGCGCCTGGATGCCGGGATTGCTGAATGATGATAATCAGCTGGAAGTCGGTTCAGTTTTTATGGGTGGTGTTGAAACTCCCATGTCTCAGGGAGACCAGTTCCGCCTTTCTATCGGTGGTGGTATGTGCAATTCAGACAGAGAGCACTTTGATGGTATAACTGCCATTATGCTTAACCTGGGTTACAGAACTTACCCGTTCTACAGACCTTACGCCGGGGCTCGTGGACTGGAACCTTTTGTGGGCTTCACAGCCGGAGGAATCGTGGTATGGGATTCTGTTGAAGAAACGGTTTCCGGCAGTGAAGAATCATCGAGTACAGGTGGAGCAATGATAGGTTTCGAGCTTGGTGCCCGGATGAAGATCAACGAAGGTACATTTTTCGACATTACCCTGGATGGTGACTGGGTTCCCATCGGTGGTGATGTTGCAGGAGAAGAGGACCTTTCAGGGATAAGAATTCAGGGCAGCCTGGTCTTTTAAACGTTCCCGGCTGTTAAGGGGATCCGGGAAGAACCGGGTCCCTTTTCTTTTCAAGAACAGACGCACCCAGTTGACCGCAGGCACCGGCGACCTGTCCGCCTCTGGAGCGGCGCAGTGTGACTGCAGAGCATCTGGGGTACAGGTATTCGATAAATCTTTTGATCGTTTCCTCGGAAGGTTTTTTCCAGTCAAGGCCTGTAACCTGATTATAGACCAGCAGATTGATCTTGCACGGAACTTCTTTTGAGTATTCCGCAAGGGCTTCCGCTTCTTCAAGAGAGTCGTTGATTCCCTGTATGAGACAGTATTCAAGGGTAACTCTTCTTCCTGTTGTTCCTGTGTATTCCAGCATGTCTCGTTTCAGCTCGGTAAGATTTATTGCTTTAGCGGCGGGGACCAGCATTTCTCTGGTTCTCTGAACAGCACTGTGGAGTGAAACAGCCAGGCCGTACTGTTTTTCCATATCAACCAGTTTCCGTATACCTCCTGGAATTCCCACGGTTGAAACTGTGATCTTTCTCTGGCCAATGCAGATGCCCCGGCTGTCGCTGATTATCTCAAGAGCATTTGCCACTGCATCCCAGTTATCCATTGGTTCACCCATGCCCATGAGAACCACATTGCTGATCCGGCTTTCCGAGTTTTCTGACATGGCATACAGCTGTGCCACTATTTCACCAGCGGTCATGTTGCCATGAAAGCCTGCCAGACCCGTCATGCAGAACTTGCAGCCCATACGGCAGCCGTACTGGGTGGAAAGGCATGCAGTGAAACGGGGGGGATCAGGGATCAACACTGATTCCGCCGGACCGGATGTTAGTTGCAGAAGGTATTTTACCGTTCCGTCAGGGGATTCAACCTTCTTCATCTGCTCAGGAACAGTGACATGGGCAGTTGACTTGAGCTGATTGCGGAATTTCAAAGAAAGGTCGGTCATAGCATGGAAAGAAGAGACTCTTCTGAAGTGCAGCCACTTAAACAACTGTTTTGCCCTGAAGGGTTTTTGATGCAGATCTTCCACAAGCCAGTTTTGAAGCTCATCGAATGTAAGTCCAAGTAGTTCTACTGCCACAGCTGTCCTTTCCTTTTCCGCAGGTGGGAACATAACAAAAAAACCGTGCAGGGCTGAAGCTCTGCACGGTTTTTCAGTTACAGCAATTTAGAAAGAGTAGGCTGTTTCAAAGTGAATGGTGTTCTGGGAGTGGCTCACTGTTGTTCCAGGTCCGAAGGGATTAACCATTGCATTGGTATTGTCGTTGGTCTGAGTATTCTCAAGGCCCATTTCGTAAGCAAGATCGAAAGAGAGGTTGCCAAGGTTGAGACCGTATCCAACTGTTGCATGATTCTCCACTATTGCTGGAAAGAGCGGGGAGAGGTAGTCATCAGGAACCGGGCTGCAGCCGTGGTTGAAACCGGCTCTTACAGTATTCATTTCATTTACCGAATATTCGATGCCAAGTGCATAAACCATCTGGTCTTCCCACTTCATCTGGAAAGGCATTGAGTAGGTGTAGCCGCCCTGACCATCTGGAAAAGGAGTTGCAGGATAACCATCGGGAGGATCACTTACTTCAAGGGTAACAACATCCATTGATGATTCCCAGTCGATCCACTTTGTATCCACTGCGATCAGCCAGTGGGAGTTTGGCTGGAAGGCAATGCCGAACTCTGCTTCCTGTGGCCATGCAAAATCATTCATCTGTGCTGCGTAATCAATCACTCCGCCGCCTGCAGTGCCGAAATTGATCGCTGCATTGCCGTCTTTAAGATCCAGAGAGGCTTCTGATGTGTAAACGGCACCAATGGTCATCCTGTCACAGACTTTGAACTGCAGACCAAAGCGACCGGCAAAACCCATGTCGGTCATATCTGTAACATCCATACCGCCGGGACTGTTCGGGAACATGGAGAAATCCATTTTGGCGTAACCGCCGATTGCTGAGAGACCAAGTGTCAGTTTCTCATTCACCTGGTAGCTGGCTGCACCTGTAAGGCGCATGAACATAACATTTGATGAGATCTTGTCGGAAGTAGTTGCGCTTGTTGGGAAGTTCAGAAATTCCACGCCCATACCGCCCTGAGCATAGGCTTCCATGCCAAGGATCCATGGTGAATCCGGGCCAAGTTTCCTGGTGTATGCAATGTAGGGAAGGGGGAAGAGCTGATCTTCACCATCAATATCAAGACCCATTCCCATGGCTTCGTTGGAGATATTAAGTGCTGGCATAAGCAGAGAGATTCCCAGTGCCATACCACTGTCGTCAAGCTTACCCATTGTGGCCGGGTTACCGGCTACACCTGCAAAACCTGCGTCAGCTGCAGCATCTGCCCCACCCATGCCTGATGAGCGAACGCTGTAGCCTATCATGTTCATGCCGTTTGTGGCCAGAGCTGACCCTGCAAACAAAACGCAGACTGCCAGAACCATCACAAAGTTCATAGATCCTTTCATACTTCTACTTCCCCCCTGTTTTCAGTTGAACTCAACTATTAGTTACAATATTCACAAGCCAACTATAAGGCAAAATAATTACAGACTCAACCCCTAGGGAATTGAATGCAGCTGTTCATGTATGGCAGGAGAAGGTTTCCTGAAGCCAGTGCTCTCTGTATGATTGACATCTGAATAAACTTGAAAGGAGCACCATGTCTCGTACTGTTGGAATCATAGGAGGAAGCGGAGTGTACTCCATCCCCGGAGTGGAGATAATTCGCAGCGAAAAAATAGAAACACCATATGGTGATCCATCTGCCCGAATAACATTCGGCACCCTGCACGGGCTGGACCTGGCATTTATTCCAAGACACGGGGAAGGTCATATCTACACCCCGTCTGAAGTTCCCTACGCAGCAAATATCTACGCACTCAAGAGTGTGGGTGTGGACACGCTTATCAGCTTTAATGCGGTTGGAAGCCTGCGGGAAGAGATCGAACCCAGACATTTCGTTGTCCCCGATCAACTTTTCGATAGAACAAAAGGGCTCAGAGATTCCACCTTTTTTGGAGGAGGAGTTGTGGGACATGCTCCCCTGGGAGATCCCTA
>JAGLQD010000242.1 GCA_023136985.1 Candidatus Sabulitectum sp.
TTCTTGTCTGGATAAACACAGATGGAACTGCCAGCAGGTTTGATGTTACTGAAAGTCTTCTTACAGATGTAAATCTGCCGGACAGTGCTGTTTGTGTTCTGTTATCGGAAGGACAACTTTTTGCCGAGGACGGATCTTCAGTTTATCGGCTGAACGATCTGGACAGCTGGGAACCACTTTACAGTGGTACTTTCACCGGCGAAGATCATCTTTATACAGATATGGGGATATGTACCCTGGAGAGCGAAGATCTTGTTACTGCAGGTCTTTCACAGACACCGGAAAAAACCTGTCAACTTGATGACGGTACTATCTGGGCCATCTCTACCGGCAGAATAAGTGTATGGGCAGAGATCGGCTCAGTAGAGACCAGGCTCCCGGAGGCTGATGTTCAGATGATCAGGTTCAGAATGGCCGGACAAACTGGCGGCGGTTCTGGTAACGGCTCTGGAATCGGTACTGCTGACATGTCCATGGGAGGCGTTTTCAGAATATACGAGTCAGTGTCAAGCAGACCTGATCCATTCAGTGAATTCCCGCTTACGAGCAGGGATCTCAGAAGATCTCTTACGGATCTGACAATAGAAGAACTTCACCTGGTTGGTATCACCCTTGATCCAACAGGTGGAGATCAGGCAATGGTTGAAGATGCTAACGGAGTTGCTTACGTGCTGAACGAGGGCACTGTGCTTCGTAACAACACTCACATTGCAGAGATAACAGGTAATGAAGTAATAGTAGTTCAAGAAGTTACTGTCGGCTCGGAGGATGCTGTCGGAGGTACCACATTGATACCAACGATTTTCTCCATGCGACTCCATGAAGAAGGTGGTCTGTAATGCGTATGATCGCTTTGATCCTGCTGGTACTGGCTGTGCCGGTTATGGCTTACCGGGTAACGGATATCTCGGTGGTGCCTAGCGGCGACCGTACCCAGGTGACCATTGTTACCGATGGTCCCATTAGTTACGAGAAGTTTTTGCTTACTGATCCTATGCGGGTTGTCATTGACCTTGGTGACGCGCTCCATGCGCTTCCCGCAAGTGATTTTGCTGTGAGCAGGGGTGGTGTGAATGCTGTGCGGACAAGCCAGTATAAAGCTCCGCCAGACGGAATCGTAAGAATTATTGTAGATGTTAACGGTGAGTTGATGAATTACAGCACCTCTCTTCAAGAGAGCAACAGGCTGGTTCTAATGCTCAGCACGGATCCATCCGGTACTCCCTTTACATCGTGGGCGGCTTCTTCCCAGGAGATGCCCCAGGTGGTCACTGGCGGAAGTGTGCCTGCTTTGTCAAATCCTGAAGGTCTGAATCGTACCGGTTACGCCGGCGGCTCAGCATCTGTTACCCAGGGCATCCAGGTCTCCGAACCAAACAGGTTTGTTGATGACGGATTCCCGGTGGAGTGGACAGGGTCAGGCGGCAGACGGATCACAGTTGATGTTGTTGACGCAGAGATCAGAACAGTTATGCGTTCAATTGCAGATGTAAGCGGTATGAACATCATCATTCCTGAAACATATCAGGGCACTGTAACAGCAAGGCTCCGTAATCTGGGATGGCGTGACGCGCTTCAGGCGATCCTTGATTCTCAGGACCTTATGGCTACAATGTCAGGGAACAATACCATCCGTATAATGAAGCGTGATGCTTTTTATAATGAGATCAATCAGATGGCTGTGAGTGAGGCAGAGAGAGAGAATCTTCAGGATCTGCACACAGAGGTATTCGTTATCAGATATGCCCAGGCAGAAGATATTCAGAATGCAACTCAATCGGTTCTTTCTGAAAGAGGTCAGATATCTATAGACTCCAGAACAAACTCGCTTATAGTTTCAGACATCCCCAGAAAGCTCAATGAGATAGGAAGGCTTCTTCCAATTCTGGACAGCCCAACTGCGCAGGTCATGATAGAGGCCAAGCTTGTGGAGATCGATGCCACTGCCTCCAGGGAGTTCGGTATAGACTGGAGCCTGGGAAACCTTGGCAGGGGTGATGTCATAACTCATGCAGGTATAGAGACAAACCTTGGTGTTGGTGCTCCTACAGGTATGGTTCAGTTCGGGCATCTTACGAATATTCTGGACATAAACGCCACCATCAGTTACCTTGAGCAGCAGAACAGAGCTCACATTCTTTCTGAGCCAAGGATAGCCATCTGCGACAACATGACCGGTATGGTCATGAGCGGAAAACAGATTCCTTTGACTCTGCAGGATGCAGACGGCAATACATATGTTCAGCTTTACGATGTGGGAGTAAGTCTTACAGTTACTCCTCATATAAACGCTGACAACAATGTAACTCTTGAGCTGAACCCTGTGGTGAGTGATCTGTCTGCAGAGGCAACTGCTTCTGATCAGCCAATTTTCCTTACACAGGAAGCTCAGACAACACTGATGATCGATGATGGCGCTACTGCTGTTATCGGTGGTATTATGAGAAGCAAGACCACTGAGCTGGAAAGAAAAATTCCAATTCTCGGGTATATCCCTCTTCTGGGAGACTGGCTTTTCACTTACTCAGCTACCAAAGAGGAAACCAGTGAGCTGGTTATCTTCGTGACACCGCACATTATCCGACCATACTAGGGAAGGATATTGCTTAGAATCGGGCGGGGAATCTGGCGTGGCCAGGTTCTCCGCCCGGATTTAAAGGGAGTCAGACCAACCTCGTCCAGGGTTCGTGAAGCGCTTATGAGTATTATCGCTGACAGATTACCCGGCGCAGTGGTTTGGGATCTTTTCAGCGGCAGTGGAGCGTTCGGTGTTGAATGTGTCAGTTGCGGAGCTGAAAAAGCAATATTTATGGATAGTTCACCGGTGAATCTGAACCGTATCTCAAAGTTTTTTAAAGAGAAAGATTCAATTAGCAGATGTATCACTGTCAGGGGAAGGCTGCCTGAAGAATTCGGTAGACTGGCGCCACCGGTTGACATTGTATTTATGGACCCACCTTACAGGGAATCTTATATATATTCATGGATACTTGAATTCCCATGGGATTCAGTTGTTCGGGATGGTGGTGTTGTCATAGTAGAATCCGGTGGGCGTAATTTTGATTCACCGTGGCAGAAGAGGAAGTACGGCGATACACATATACACATGCTGGAAGTGAAAAAGTGAAAGTTGTTTACCCTGGAACTTTTGATCCTGTAACTGCAGGGCATCTGGATATCATCAGGAGAACTGCAGGTATATTTGAAGAGCTTGAGATAGCAGTGGTTAGCAGCAGTTCAAAAGCGATGATTTTTGACACGGAAACGCGAGTGGATCTAATGAGAAAAGCAGTTGATGAAGAGAATATTGAGGGAAGAATTTCGGTGACTGCTTTCGATGGATTGCTTATAGACTACATGGAAAAAAATGGTTTTAAGATATTCATTAGAGGCCTGCGGGCAAATTCAGATTTCGAGTATGAGTTTCAGATGCAGCTTATGAACAGACGGCTTGCTCCGGAAATTACGGGAATCTACATGATGCCCTCGGAGCACAATATGTACCTTTCTTCAACAGTGGTTAAGGAGGTTGCCAGATTTGGCGGAAATTTGGCGACACTGGTTACTTCATCGGTTGAGGAAGCTTTAAAGCATTACTACCGGAGGAACTGATGCACTACGCAAAGAACCCCTCGTCACTCGAAGGATCAGCTACACTTCTCTATACAGCAAGGGCTGCTTCAATGAAAGCTGCCGGGGCTGACATAATTTCTCTTACAGCAGGGCAGCCTGATTTCAAAACACCCCGTGCGGCCATTCAAGCTGCAAAAGACGCAATGGATCAGGGTAAAACACTCTACACGCCCAGTATGGGCATAGCAGAGCTGAGACAAGCAGTAGCCCAAAGATGGAGCGGAGTACACGAACAGGAATTCAGTGTTGAGAATACAATGGTATCGTGCGGAGCTAAACACAGCATTGCCAACATGCTGGAAGTCGTAGTTTCACCTGGCGATAAGGTTCTTCTTCCAAAACCTTACTGGGTCAGTTATCCTCAGATGGTCCGCCGTCTCGGGGGAATTTCAGTATATCCAGACAGCGGTGAGATGCTCATAACCGGGGATGACATACGCAAAGCACATGCTTCGGGTGTAAAGGGAATGATCTTCAACTCTCCCTGTAATCCGTCCGGACTGGTTAACACAGCCGAAATGATAGCCGATGTAGCAGCTGCTGTGAGAGAAACAGGCATTTGGGTTATTTCAGATGATATTTATGAAGATCTGTACTATGGACACGGCAGGGTTCCTCATATTCTCAATGCAGACCCCGGTCTTCGGGATCAGGTTGCCCTTATTACAGGCGTATCAAAGACGTATGCCATGACTGGCTGGCGCATTGGATTTGCAATAGCGAACCCTGACTGGATCAGGATAGCAGGTCGAATTCAGGCCCACTCAACATCAAATCCATGTTCAATATCCCAGTATGCAGCACTGGCAGTGGTAAAAGGTGAGGCTGAAGCTGAAAGAGAAAAGATGTATGGTGCTTTTAAAAGAAGACGCGATCTTATCTGCGGTCTTCTTGAGAAAGTGCCCGGGATTGAGTTCAAGAGGCCTCAAGGGGCATTCTATGTGTATCCTCGGATAGTGACAGACAAACCGATCAACACAGAGGAATTTTGCATTGCCCTTCTGGAAAAAGGAGGCCTGGGAACAATTCCGGGAAGTGCATTTGGTAATGAAGGCTATATAAGACTTTCTTTTGCAGCCTCGGATGATGATATTGCTGAGGCAGTGAAGAGATTGAAAAGTTTTTTAGAACGGGGTGATTTCAAATGATAGTAACCTGCCCTAATTGTAGTAAGAAGTATCAGATAGCAGAAGAGAAACTTGCAGGGAAGTCCAGAAGGTTGCGCTGTAAGAAATGCCGTGAGGTGTTCATCATACATCCGCCCAAAGAAGAACCGGTTTCAAAGGTATCCGCAATTGATGAACGGGCTGCAAGGTTCGCAAGAGTACTGGCTTCTGATATGCTTATTTATAATAAGGACGCAGTGGAAGAGGCTCGTGAAGCCGGTGACTTGTCGGAGACCATGGCAGGAGAGATCGAGCGTTCCTGGCAGCTATGGAAAAGCAGATTTCCCGAGGCTGCCGGCAGCGAAGAAGGAGTTAATGTTTTTCGCAGTTCTCTGAAGGATATCCTTGCAGGAGGAGATACCCAGTTTGATGGTTGGTCGCCGGAGTAATCAGCACTCTGCTATTTCTCTCTTCAAGCATCTGAATATGATATGGGTAAGGATCATGTGGACATCTTCGATCTGCTGCATATCCGAAGACGGAACCACTATGGCGTCAGTTGCTGCTTTAAGGGCGTTTCCTCCATCGAATCCCGAAAGCAGGATTGATACAGCTCCAGCCTGATTCGCAACATGGAA
>JAGLQD010000243.1 GCA_023136985.1 Candidatus Sabulitectum sp.
ATAGAAGCTGTAATCGGCTTGCGGTTGAACCTCTTCCAGTATCTCAAGAACTGCCAGGGTTTCAGCCCGGTCCAGAAGAGAGTCTCTTGCACCAATGAATTCGCGCGGAGTTATTTCTCCTGCTTCAACCAGAGCGGTTAGCGTTGTTATTCTTTCCTCGAAATTGAAAAGCTGGCTTTCCCGCACCAGCAGTGTCCATGGGGGGATCATTCGTGTAAGCATGGTCATGTTGACTCTGCTGGCGCGTAAAACCCGGGTATCAGTAATTCTCTGTATCATGGAAACAGCTGTTTCAGTTTCTGGAGAAGCAAAGTCTGTCACTGCAAACAGAGAGCGAACAAGAGAACTCAGCGAGTCTCCCTTTTCTGTAGCCATGGGGAATTCATAATGCTCCTCTGAAGGATTCAAGCGGTCTGCAATTTGCCAGATATCTTTCAGGGTTGACCAGTTCTGTGATTCAATAACAAACCGAATCTCAGCTTCCTGAATATGAGTTCCACTGGCATTCACCGCTGGAACCACCAGTAGAAGCGAGCCTCCAATTGCTATCTGCTTATCCATCTCTTCCCTTTCTCTACTGCATGGTTTCCGGATCGATCAGATCCATAAGAAGGATCCTGAAAACTGGTTTTGCCTCTACAAATTCATCATATCTTTCCATGAACTGTCTGTGTTGCTCAACAACAACCTGAAAGAATTCAGCGTTCTCCGAGAGTTTAGCTTTGCTGAGAGTGTCAAGCGCTGCTTTGTAGGACATGTCAAGCCGCTCCAGAACCAGATCTGTGTTAACTATCTCCGGCTGCCAGCCATCAAAGTCATAGTTCCTGTATGTTCGAACCTCCTGCAATATCTCAAGCATAGCCCAGGTTTCCGCTCTTTCCATCAGGGTATCTCTTGCGGCGGCAAACTCTACTGCGGATATTTCTCCTGATACCACAAGATCTGAGAGGATTGTAATTCGCTGCTCAAAATTAAAGAGCAGGTTGTCCTGGACGGTCTCAGTCCACGGGGGCATCATTCTTGTTACCAATGACGGGTTGATCCTGCTCATGTGAAAGATCCTTGTTGCAGTGATTCTTTTAATAAGGAGTATTGCAGATTGGAGGTGTGGATCCTCAATGTCAGCTTCCAGCAGCAGTGTTTCAATAACCGATCTGAGAGAGTCTCCCTTTTCTCCAGCAATAGGAAAAACAGAGAAGC
>JAGLQD010000244.1 GCA_023136985.1 Candidatus Sabulitectum sp.
GAAATAGTCGCGGACAAGGTTATTCTGGCCTCTGCCATGAAACCAAGGGAAGACGCCACGGTTCTTTCACAGATGTTGAAGATTCCTCTTAACGAAGATGGTTTCTTCATGGAAGCACATGTAAAACTGCGACCTGTGGACTTTTCTGCTGAAGGAATTTTCCTGGCTGGTCTTGCCCACTCTCCAAAAACAATGAGTGAGACGGTTTCTCAGGCAAAGGCTGCTGCAGAGCGGGCATGTATCATAATCAGTTCAGACAAGTACTTGTCAGTTGCTAACATAGCGAATGCAGATCCTAATATATGTGCCGGGTGCGGTATGTGTGTTGCTGTGTGCCCTTACAATGCTCCCGGCCTTGTATGGAAAGCTGGAAAGCAGATCTGCACCATCAACGAAGCACTGTGCAAAGGGTGCGGCAGTTGTGCAACAGTCTGTCCATCCGGTGCAATGGAACAGCTTGGTTTCAGTGAAGAGCAGACACTTGAGATGGTGAACTTCTCGCTGATCAACCTGTAAAAGTTAACAGAATAAAGAAAGCTCCCTGTGTTCAAGAAATTGAATACAGGGAGCTTTTTACAGGTCTTCTTAGAACTGTACCTGAGCATTGAATTTGCCGGTACCGTCATCTGAGCAGAAAAGAAGGATCTTTCCTGTTCTGTCACACCAGGCTTTTACATCAACAGGGAAAGACGGGCAGTCTGCAAGAACTTCCAGTGAGTCTCCAGGCTGAAGTTCTTTGGCTTTGATCGCCATCTTCAAAATAGGCTGAGGGCACTTGAGTCCCAGGGTATCCAGTATAACAGTTGCCATTGTGTATCCTTTCTTGATCAGTTGTTTAGAACGAGAATGTTGTTTTAGCTTCTCTTATCTCTGCCATGAAACTTGTGGCTCCGCCGATCTCAAGATCGTCTCTAAGGTCTGCTGCTGTTACATCGTGTGCCTCAAGGCCAAGTTCGCACAGACCCAGTCTTCCCCCCAGAGCAACAAATCCCTCAAGCAGACTTCCCATAGGGGGCATGCCTTTTCCAGTAAGATTTTCCAGAAAACCCGGTTTCAGTGCTGGAACTGCTGCAGGAGTGAAAAAGATAATAACATCATCGCCTGCAGCAATAGCTGATGAAGCAAAGATGAAGGTAGGATAAAGGTTGGAGTTTTCACTTCCATTACAGATGAACGCAACTTTCGCCATTAAGATCTCCTCTTCGGTTGGTGTACACTCTCAATATCTTAATATCACAATATTTGAATAAGTGGATACGAAATCATATCCTAAACAAGTACCACTGTCAAGCAACACAATACAGACCATTTGCAATGCATAAGATGCTGCAATGTAATGAAATAAGAAGGGCGACAGAAGAATCTTCTGTCGCCCTGAGAAAGCAATATCAACTGTTTCTAGTACGCAGAGAACTTGCCTGTTCGCTCGTTCCATTTAACAAGGTAATACCAGGCAAGGAAGAAGAGTAAGAATAATCCTACCGAGGCACCATATCCTACATAATCAGGCAGGAATACCTTTGTCTGCATACTGGCTGGCAGTGCACTGTACAGTGGAGCAGCTATGTACTTTGTAGCAAAAGGCATGCTCAATGCAGCTCCGATAATGGCGAAGTAGAGCTTGATATGCCCTTCACCTGCACGCCAGAGAGAACCGACAATGCAGCCGCCTGCAATGGTCATGCCGATTCCGAATATTATACCGCCAATAATGGCAGGTATCCAGAAGTGAGGCCATACCCATAACATAGCATCGCGAATGCCCATGAACTTGATTACAGTAAAGCCGAACATTGAGACCAGAATACCGGCCATTGCTCCGATAGCAGGCTTGGAATCACCGGAAGTGAACGGCTCACGCAGTGCACGAACCAGGCAGAAGCGTGAACGCTGGCAGACAAACCCGAAGAACAGGCCGATGGCTGCATACCAGGCTCGCACTGAACTGCTGTCTGTGTATTTGAAGGCAATAACAAGACCCCAGATAAGAACAAGCGCGCCAACATATGGCTGCCATGCGCCTTTTCCTTTTCCTGCCCCAAGTACAGAAGCGGTTTTACCGCTGCTGATCTTGGGAAACTTCATGATCTCAAACATCAGATATTTTACTGCGATCCATGTACCAAGACCAAGACCAATAGTAAACACAACAGCGCCTACTGAAAGAGCAGCCATTCCGCTGAAGTATCCACCAAGAGTACAGGATTTTCCAACCATGGCGCCAATGCCCATGATAACTCCGCCGATAAGCCCCTTCAAAAGTTCACCAACTGGTGGAAATCTGAAAGCAAACTGCTTTGACATCAGTGCAGCTCCCATTGCCCCGAGGAACAGAAGGAAGCAGATAATTGAATACGGGAACATTCCTACAGCAGGAAGAGGTCCGCCTTTGAATCCGAAACCGGTACTGAACACAGAGTTGTACAGGTTGGCTCCCCAGACATAGATACCTCCTGAAGCACCCCAGGGTTTTAACACAAGGAAAAGAGCAATGTTACCTACTCCAAGCAGAATTCCTCCCACCCACATAGGCCATGATTTTGAAAAGAAGGTACCGTACAACTCTGCAAGTATACCTTTTTTCTTTGAATCAACTTTAGCCATAATTACCTCCCAAGTTCAATAGCAGACTAAAAGACAGAAAATACCGGGAAAGTTATGCCTTACGGATGAAGAAAGCGAATCCGTCGCCTTCTTCTACAATCTCCAGAAGATCATTGCCGGTTCTTTCGCACCATGCAGGAACATCGTCTTTTGATCCAGGATCAGTGGTGAGCAATTCGAGAACTTTATCGGTCTCGAATTTCTTCATGGTAATAGCCAGTTTCATAATAGGCATAGGGCATGAGAGCCCTTTGCAATCAAGTACCTGGTCACTCTGCATTATTCCTCCTTTAAGAGATGTTGGAACCACAACAAAACATCAAAATTAACAGCATTCTAAAATACTAATAACCGACCAAAAATACCGGTAATAAAAAACAAGCTCTACAGGTATATTAACTATCAAGTAACCCTATAATGACCACCTGATATGTGAGCATAGCTGCCGGTGAAATCTGCTTTTTCTTAAATACTGAATTCCCTCCGTAAGTTACTATAACTACAACACTTTGCCATGTCAAAGGGTTGAGAAAGAACACATTATTAGCAGTAGACTCAGCATTTATTAAGCAACATTTTGGAAGCCCGGATCAGGCTATCTATGAATGACTTAATAATGAGTGAATAGGATAATAATAAATATGTATTGATTCAGTCTTCTTTGTAGTAAACACAGGTGCGATTATTCTGCAATCGCAACAGATCTGATCCATTTATCAGAATGGTTGAATATCCGAAGCGGACTGGAAGGTTTGGGGTTCGAGTCCCTTCGGGCGTGCCACGGTATATCAAAACAAAGCAACCCTCATTACCGGTGGTTTTTGTTTTTTGAGTAAGCTCCACAACAAAAGTAAGAATCTTTCTAATATCAGATACTAATGTTCTGAAGTCTCTGAATCCATTGACATGAATATAGAGTTAACTTATCTAAGGTCTTAAGAAAAAGTAACCTGATGCACCGGTAAGGAGCTACTTGGCAAACGCTGTTTCAACACAACAGGCGTAGTCTCCATAGTTTTTCCTTTCAGGCCTCTATTTTTATACTCTTTTTATGGAAGGCACATTATGAGAAAATTGATTTATGTCCTGTTCTTTCTTTCCGCTATCTCTTTTTCGTATACTGTAGACCAGACTGACTGGTCAGGTGGTGATGGTGTTCCCGGTCCTGTAACAGACTGGGGGAACAGTTACGACAATTCCAGCCAGATTGACAGTACCTCTGGTACACTGCAGTTGACTGAAGTTCTACTGGCCAATCTAATTGAACACACTATTGCCCCAGACTTTGAAGACCCAACCTCAGTATATGCTGCCGATGTTGATGGAGACGGCGACACGGATGTGCTGGGGGCTTCTGATGAAGCCGATTATATCACCTGGTGGGAGAACACCGATGGTACAGGCACTGCATGGGTTCAGCACACTGTTGACGGAAACTTTGTTGATGCACAGTCAGTATATGCAGCCGATGTTGATGGTGACGGCGACATGGATGTGCTGGGGGCTGCCAAATTCGTCGATGACATCACCTGGTGGGAGAACATAGGTGGCACAGGTACCGCATGGGTTGAACACACTGTTGACGCAAACTTTGATGGTGCAGTTTCAGTATATGCAGCTGACGTTGATGGTGACGGTGACATGGATGTACTGGGGGCCGCTGAGTATGGCGATGACATCACCTGGTGGGAAAATACTGATGGCGCAGGCTCCGCATGGGTTGAGCACACTGTTGACGCAAACTTTGATGGTGCAGTTTCAGTATATGCAGCTGACGTTGATGGTGACGGCGACACGGATGTGCTGGGGGCGGCTGCCTTTGCAGATGACATTACCTGGTGGGAAAACATAGGTGGCGCAGGCACCGCATGGGTTGAACACACTGTTG
>JAGLQD010000245.1 GCA_023136985.1 Candidatus Sabulitectum sp.
TGGTATATGGGCAATACCCTCCTTTGAACCAATAACCGCAGCAGTTTCACACTGAACACCGAACTGGCTCTTCATCCAGCCGCTGCAGGCATCTTTGAAAGAATCACATCCGGCTCCATCTGGATATCGGTGATTTGCAGGGTCGGCCATGGCAGCCTGGCCGGATTTCACAATTTCATCCGGTGTGGGCATATCGGGGTCCCCAATACCGAAATCTATTAGATCCAATCCTCTTTTACTGGCTGCTTTCTTCTGCCTGTCAAGCTCTGCAAACAGATATGGAGGTAACTTACTGAGCCTCTCCGAGGCACTTATCAGCGGCTTCTTCTGCATGAGATCTCCTTTTACATTTTTTCAATTTTGATAAATGGAATATACAGAAAACGCTGCTCCTGATGAGCAGTTCTTTTTACCTTTCAGTTCTTCCTGAATACTCAGATTGCTCTCATTGACCCCGGGAGATATTGTGGCAGCTTCTTCTTCTTTTATCCGTATCCCCTTTACTGAGGCATCTTGAAAATGGATAGAAACTCGGCATCAACATCCATGTTCACAACACCGTTCCTGTTCAGAATGTCAAAGTACTGTTTTACTTTGTATTCCAGCTTCTCTCCTTCGACATACTCGAAATTTACCCGATCCAGGAACAGTTCCACCCGATCAACCGGCTGGCGCATCATGTCGAATGAAAGCTCTGCCGCTGCTTTTCTGTTGTCATTAACCCACTGAATGGCTGATCTCAACTCTTCCAGAAATACTCTGCACTCCTCAGGATGCTTCCGGGCAAACTCGCCCTTCAAAACAATACCTGCGTTAGGAAAGCTTCCAAACCCTTCATTCACACTGTTCCAGATGGTATTGAAAGGCAGTACGGAAATTTCTGTTTTCCTGTCCTCCATTATCTTAATAGCGTAGCTTGCCTCCGGTTCACGAAGCACTACGGTATCTGCGTTTCCGGTAACAAAGTCTTTGTATATCTCCTCCGGGCGTCCGAAAGGCTTTCCATACCTGAATACGAATTCATCCTGGTTAAACCCACTTGCTTTTATAAGATACTTTGTGATCTTTGCCGGTGGAGCTTCTTCAAAGAGTGGAACATAGATCTCTTTATTTTTAATGTCACCGAAGTTCTTCACCTTTCCGCGACTGAGCAATACGAAATTATCCCACACGAACAACGCAGGAATCTTTATATCACTGTTTCTAAGTTTTGCAGCTGTGATAAGAGCGGAAAAGCTGATATCTGCCTTTCCGTTTGTTATCCAGGCCAGATGTTTTTCCGTTTCATCCCACACTTTCAACTCTTTTATGTTTATGTGCTTTCTGATCTTTTCAGATTGAAGCAGGCGCATCATTACCGGGTAGCCAACCGGTGTTGCTGACTGAATTACTGCATCAACTTTACCGGTGGAAGCTTCAGTATCAGAAGAACTCTCAGACTTCTTGTGAAAATATATCCAGAATTCTCCTGCTGCCTTCTCTTCTGTGATGTGTTCAAAGCTCATCTCGGAAAGCATGTTGATCATAGGGGCAGGCTCGAAGTGCTGAACAAGTACAAACCCGCTGTTGTCACGGGTTGAATAGGCTTTTTTCAGTATGACGTCGAACGGATCTGCGGTCATGGTTCTTACATCGAGAACTTCAAACTCTTCCTTTCTTTCCAGCCAGTGAAGCTGTTCCTCTATTGCAGGATTATAGATCGATACCCTGTACTCTCTGTTTTTCTCCATGTTGAATTGATAATTAAGCCCGTCTGCAATTTTCAGCAGCTCACCGGGCTCCTCCACAGAAATGATCACAATGCTGTTCTGAGGAGGCAGGTCTGATACCTTTCCTACTATTTCTTCCAGAGTATTCTTGTTGTAGATGTACCGTTCAGGGCTTTCCTGCCAGTAGATGTCTACGCTTGTATACTCTTCTTCAGTACCAGTTCTTTTTATACAGTCCGGCATTATTCTCTGAAGCTCTTCTTCCGTTCCCATATGTTCATTTATGGTGTGAAGTATCTCGCATACAGACAACCCTGTAACCTTTGCAGCATCCCTGAAATTGGCAAAACGGGCAAGAGTATTGTACAAAGCAGGGTTCTGCATTCGTTTGAACTTCGGTGACAGATCTGCAAGAACCTGTTTCAGCTCCGGATGGCTGTCCAGCGTTGCCTTAATATTTGAGCTTGCCACAACAGGTTTCAGCTGGTTCTGACTTATGCGAAGGGAGATTGCCTCAACTGGACACACTTCCAGGGCTCTGTCGCAATTCGTCTCTTCCTCTTTGTTTACCGGCTGCTTCCTGAGATATGCTGTTTTGCTTTCGTTTACATGAAAGTTTTCACCTGCAACTTCAACACAGGCCCTGCAGCCAATGCATTCTTCAGACACTGTATACTTCTTCATTTCTCACCCCGCATTTGTTACAACACCGCAATTCCGTCACCATCCCGCATTCCTCATGCAGTTAACCTCTGAACATACGAATAGTAACAGACTACCTGCAGGCCTGGTTCCTTCCAGGTTGTCTTTCAGCTTCGCAAAATGTATTGACTATATTGCGCAAAGCCATAATTCATTCCAGCCGAAAGAACAGAATGCTCATACCGTTTGACAGAGATACAGCTACTGTAAGGTCTGCCATCAAGGTGCTTATCGGGCTATGCCGCCCGCCGGATACCCTGCGGAGCAGTGACGCATCCATTGACCTCAGGGCCAGGCAGAAAGAGCACACCAGAAAGCAGAAGGAACTGGCAGAGGAAAGAAACTGCACCTGGGAAATACCCGCCATGCTTCTTACCGAAAAGAACGGGATAAACTTCCGGATAACAGGAAGAGCCGATCTGATCACCGAAGACGGTGAAACCGTAATCGAGGTTAAGACGGCACAACCAATGCCGAAGTCCCCTGCCACCCGTCACCTGCTGCAGGTGCTGTTCTACGCAAAGGCTCTGGGGGCGAAGAATGCAGCCATGGTCTACACTGATCCGGACTCAAAGGAATCACTTGAATTCCCGGTT
>JAGLQD010000246.1 GCA_023136985.1 Candidatus Sabulitectum sp.
CGAAATGGTATGCAAGAGAGCATGTGCTGCTCTGTCTTCTTCCTGCTTTCTTTATTGCAGGAGCAATAGGGGTGTTCATCAGCCAGGGTTCCGTGTTGAAATATCTGGGAGCCGGGGCAAAGAAGATCGTGGCATACACAGTTGCCTCGGTATCAGGTTCAATCCTGGCTGTTTGTTCCTGCACTGTGCTTCCGCTTTTTGCGGGAATCTACAGGATGGGAGCCGGTCTTGGACCTGCCACTGCATTTCTGTACGCAGGCCCGGCGATAAATGTGCTGGCAATCATACTCACAGCCCGTGTTCTGGGTGTAGAACTGGGAGTTGCCAGGGCTGTAGGAGCAGTGGTCTTCAGTGTTGTAATTGGGCTGCTCATGCATCTTTTTTTCAGGAAAGAGGAGGCAAAGAGGATTGCTTCTGCTCCTGTGATATCCCTTGATGATTCCGGCAGAGCCTTATGGAAGAATGCGGTTTTCTTCTTTCTTCTTGTGGCCATCATGGTTACAGCTACCTGGGGTGGATGCAACTGTACAGACAGTTTCCAGAACACCGTATGGGCAATGAAGGGTTCTATTCTCTCTGTTCTGGCCGTTACTCTGGGTGTTGTTCTGGTGCTGTGGCTGAAGATAAAACCATGGAAGATATTTGCCCTGGCCGTACCCGTTGTTCTGGTTTCTTTGTTTATTCCAGGGGGAATCACGATTCCATTTGTTACTGCAATGCTGGGTCTTTCCGTGGTTCTTGCGAGCGGTGGAGGTGAGGGCTCTGAATGGTTCGAGGCAACATTCGGTTTTGCAAGACAGATTCTGCCCTTGTTGCTTGCCGGTGTTTTTGTTGCTGGGCTGCTTCTCGGCCGAGTTGGTTACGAAGGGCTTATCCCTTCCTCATGGATAGAAGCTGCCGTGGGCGGAAACTCTCTTCGCGCGAACCTTTTTGCTTCAATTGCAGGAGCATTCATGTATTTTGCTACTCTTACGGAGATCCCGATACTTCAGGGACTGATCGGCAGCGGGATGGGCAAAGGGCCGGCACTGGCACTTCTGCTGGCAGGGCCCGCTCTGAGTCTTCCGAATATGCTTGTTATCAGGAGTGTAATGGGAACAAAGAAGACAGTTGCTTTCGTTTCTCTGGTTGTTGTAATGGCCACTGTTAGTGGTTTGCTTTATGGAATTCTATAGAAAGCTGGTAAATATGATCAAGATACAGGTGCTGGGTACAGGATGCCCAAAATGCAAAAAAATGGCTGAGGTCGCAGAAGACGCTGCTCTTGAGATGGGTGTTGAATATGAACTGGAGAAGGTTACAGACCTGAATCAGATCATGAGCTTCGGAGTGATGATGACACCGGCTCTGGTTGTTGACGGTGAAGTAAAAGTCGCAGGAAAAGTACCATCAAAGAGCCAGATGATCGAATACATAAAACAATCTGCAATTTGAGTGATTGCGAAAGGTGAGTGTTGATTGTTCGTTCACAACAGTAAGCGTTTTTGTACACAGTCCTGTGCGTTGATATTCGCCTGCTCAGGCGGAGCTGATGTCGGGGAACTGGCCGACAGATCAGCACAGGCAGCTTCTACTCGTCTTAAGACATGTTCTGATCAGTGATTCATCATGAACAGCTTAACTGAATACTGTCAGCAAAATTGAAGAGGAAAACATGAAACCAGTATTGAAAACCGTAATAGTTGCAGGTGTATGCCTTCTTGCTGTGATAGCAATTCTGGCGGGAAAGAAACACGAACCTGTAAACACGACAGTTGTTCCTGTTGATCGAAATCTGCCCAGGCTTCTTGATCTTGGATCACATAGCTGCACACCGTGCAGAATGATGGTTCCCGAGCTGGCCGCTGTTTCCGAGCAGTACTCGGGTGTTGTGGAAGTGGAATTCATTGATGTGAACGAGAATCCGGATGCAGCACAGTCACATGGCATCAAACTCATCCCAACTCAGATAATCTTCGATGCCACTGGAAGTGAACTGTTCAGACACGAAGGCTACATGAGCAGAGAAGATATGACAGCAAAATTGATTGAATTTGATTTCCATCCTTCTTCCCCTCCTTCCGGGGAGTAGACAGCGTGGGAGATCTTATCGCTTTATTCGCAGGCGCTGTTGAATCAGCCGCTCCAGTCGCAGTTCCACTTGCCCTGCTATGGGGAGTGTTGAGTATTGTACTCAGCCCCTGTCATCTGGCTAGCATTCCTTTGGTAGTCGGATACATCTCCAGACAGGGAAATTCGGGTTCAAACAAGGCATTCAGTATTTCCGCGGTGTTCTCTCTCGGAATAATGATAACGATAATTCTTGTGGGATTTATCACTGCTGCAGCTGGACGCCTGCTGGGAGATATCGGACAATTCGGATACTATTTTGCCGCACTGGTAATGCTGTACTTTGGATTGAATCTCCTTGATGTTCTCCCATCCCCTTTCAAGGGAGATAGGAATTATTCTTCGAAAAGATCTGGTCTTGCCGGTGCCTTTGTCCTTGGTCTCATATTCGGGATCGCTCTTGGTCCATGCACATTTGCGTTTATGGCTCCGATTCTGGGTGTGGCTTTCAGCACTGGAAGAGAGAACCCTGTATTTGCGATTCTGCTTGTTACAGCTTTCTCCGCCGGTCACTGCGGAGTAATCGTTGGAGCAGGAACATTTTCCAGTATTATTCAGAAGTTTCTAAAGTGGAATGAAGAATCAAGTGTGGTCTCTGTATTAAGAAAGATCTGCGGTGTGCTTGTGGTTCTGGGCGGGTTGTATACACTTTACAAGTACGCATAACCGGAGAAAAGGCGGGAGCTGGCAGTTCCCGCCTTATACCGACCTGCCGACCTAATGAAGGACAGTGACTCGCGCGTTTATGCTTCTGTCTTCCAGATTCAGCCTTGCGAAGTACAATCCATCAGACAGATCCTGTACAACAAATTCATTCTGCCCTTTGCTCATTGGGATGTCACCTGTTGTGTATATGGCTCTGCCTGAGAGATCAAAAAGGATTAACTGAGCGGTTTGAGCTTCTGTGAGAAGACATCGGACGGCCAGATCTGCTCCTGACGGATTGCCTGCGCTGATCAGTAATTCATTTAACTGAATGTCATTACCATTGATTGACATTGGATTCCAGGAGATCTGAATCTGTTCCAGTGATGGGGTGGTATCGTTTGATTCGGACTTCATGACAATGCAGTACTGAACAAATCTGTCATTGTCGCTGATCATTGCGGAGAGATCAGCCGGGGAAGTGTAAACCGTGTCGGACCATTCTCCAAGATCGTTCTCATTCCATGATGATCTCATAGAAACACCAAGCGATGTCGCTCCCGGTACATTTGCGTTCCACTCAAGAGTGTTCCACTCACTGTCTTCACCGGTGTCCAGGATGGAGGAGACCAGCCAGCCTTCCGGTTGATAACCGTAAGTTCTCCACCATGTGATATTGAAGCTGTAAAGGGAACCTGCAAACAGTTCAATTGACCCGTCACCGGTGAGATCAGCTGCCGAAATGATACCCGGCGCATAGTAGTTGCAAAGAGTGTGCTTTTCCCATGAATTTCCCGAATCTTTGTTCTCCCACCAGCAGATGATGTTTTCAGTAAGAGACCCGGATACTGCATCCAGAT
>JAGLQD010000247.1 GCA_023136985.1 Candidatus Sabulitectum sp.
AATTGATATTTAAATAGGCAAAGAGTATCTCAAAACCATACTCATCTACTATTTCAATCAACAAGCTTTTCAAACTAACACCGTGCAAGGGGTTGTTCTTGTAATGTATCTCATTGCTCATACTAATGGCGTCCCAAAGTTAGTGAATAGCGATATTGTACCGGCAACAGAAGAAATATAATATAGCATCACAAATTTTTGTATGGCACGAATATTGTTGACTAATTTCAATTTAGCTATCAACAAACTGTCCTCCTTGCTATCCTTGAGGTCTATTGTCCTGAACCGGCAGACACAATAATCTGTTTATGGATAAAATGATCACTATACTATAGCATTCAATTGTTAGGTTTTTGTCGCCTTGTGTCTTTCTACATATTACCAGAGAATGATAATGCCCAATATCATCAATCACAAGGTTTTGATCGGGTATCATTCGGAATCTTCCTTGATAAATGATCAATCGAGATTCCGGTTTCATTCTTTGTTCGGAATCCAAGCTCTCATAGATAATTATCTCCATAGTTGGCGATGGGCCGCCTTGTGGATGATTGTCGTCATAACTTATTTAGATTGGTCGGGTTCTTTCAACATCACTGAGACTCTACAAATTTGCACGGAACTGCATGAGGGAATAAATTACTATTTCCTGAATACATTTCAGCGTGATCTTGGTCAACGAGAAGCAAGTTGTTCGATAGTCAGATCATGCTTTTTTATGATTGAAATAATAGATCTGAGAGCCTGATTCACTGCATCGCGATCTGGGAAATATGCCATGACATCTTTGTCAATAACAATAACATTAGTGCCCTCGGAGTATCTGGCAGAATATTTGCCCTTAACTGCATCTCTAAAATCATACTCTTCCAGGATTGTTGGATCATCTGGCATTGTTTTCATCCCACTCAAAATAGAGCATACCATTCTCCTGCCCAATACTAAGAATTCCATGCTAGAAGTATATCCTTTTGGGAGCGCGCATTCAAGCCTAAACTCTAAGAGTTCTTGTCATGATTCTTTTTGTATTGAGAATCAGCATAGCATCCCAATTTCATTTTGTCCTGATATGTGCTTTTGAGTCCATGAATTAATTACAAAATCACCGATCCCACTGTAAAGATATCTCCGGCGAGTTTGTAAACGTTCGACCGGCGAGAGTGGAAACTTTACCCTGGTAAGTTTGCCCGGAATATTGCTCGGATATTTTGTCCGGATTATTTAAAAGGATATCAGAGCCTGTCCAAGTCTCTACGCTAAGTTTCAGTGGATTTTAGTAAAACATGTTATGAACCAGGTACGAAACATTATTGCAACCGCGTGTTAGGCTAGCTTATATAAGAATCCTAAAGATCGATCCCATGCAATGCATGATCGACCGTAAGTCTCTGCGTGAAATCATAAATCATCGTTAGAAGCGTGTTGTTCAAACCATTTCGTACAATAGTTAATCCACAGAGAGCGATGTTCTTCTGGTGCTACGATTCGCGAAGCTAGATCCGAAATTGTCCTGATTCCTTGGCTGGGACCATGCTTGTGAATGTGCTCATATAGTGCTCGAGAACCTTCAATATCATCGAGTTCCTGGACATCTGCGGTAATCTTGGTTTGGCCATTTTCGAATGCAGCATAAGCCCTCGAATGCCCATCAATCAAAGCGAGAGTTCCATCGATTTCCGAGACCAAAATTGGCGGGAGAATGTCCTGCTGATCGTTCAGCCATGCCTCGCGGACTCTTTCGAGTTTAGCGCGATTGATGAACCAATTATTTGGTCTGAGATCTTTCAAATTAACGACCTTTTGCATGCTCCGATTGGCTCCGTTCTTACTCTATCATTGCGGTAACTATTGGAGACCATGGTATCAAAATGCATGCATCATGATTTCCTATTGACCAGTCCATCCTGGATCTGAGCTGCATAACATATTGAGAACTAATCTGTTCTGCCGCCTGAACAATTCCCTCAAAATCAAATTCTGTAATTCTAACAGGATGGAAATCTGATTCGGAAGCTGAGAAAAGTAACAACTTGTCGAAATCATCAATAGGCCTTACAAGGATACGATCATCATAATTAATCACTTCTTCTTGGAAAGCTCTGCCCATGTTTGTAATTGTGTTTCTATATCCGGTGCCCAGGTGCCCACATGTGCTTATGTCTATTTCAGACATGGCATCAAAGGTATAAGCATAACCCATTAATACCAATGAGTAAGTTTGTCCCTGGGTAGGTTCATATTCAGAATTCAAATATACTCCTTCAGTAAAGGAGTCGTCTTCCACAGGAAAGGCTTGATGTGTACCTGTGTGAAAAAATCCTGCAAAGATGATTACCTTACCTGATTCGAAATACTCGCCAAAGAAATCAGGAGAAGTTAAATTTCTAATTATTGCAGATTGTCTGTATTGATTGAAACTTTGTCTATCAATATAAGCAACGCATGTAGACTCAAGATTGTCAAGAACATTCCTAATGTAATCATTAGTAATGAATGGATAGGTACCCACAACTCCTGATCCAGCAGCTTCTTCGAGAATAACTCTGAACTCAGGTATGAGCTGTTGTATTTCTTCAAGTGTAAGATCGGGAACCGAAATGTCAAGCGCTGAATCAATTTGCTGAAAATAGGGTATCAAAATGCGATTTAGTGTACTCGTATAATCGTGCTCAATATCTGAGCAGCCAATATGTATTCTTTTTTCAGGGAACTTAATGTTCCAACGCCTTATGTGAGAAAGCCTGTTATGCTCATCTTCATATGTAAGGTGAAAAACCAATTCATCAGAGAAGAACTGTTCAGCCGTAGAATCATCTTCAATGTCAAGGTAGTAATTAATATAGGGAGTTAAGGAGTACTGGCTCTCATACACAGCAAGAGGGTAATAATTTTCTGTGTTTAACGCAAAAAGAATTCGATTTTTCAAATTTTCGATATACCTGTAATAATGAGTCTCACCAACGAGTACACACTGGCTATCACCAGTGGAATCTACAAGCCACCTTAGATCATCGATATTCGTGAATTCATCATTGATGTCTTCAAAAGAAATGGGCTCAGTTGTGAGAAGATCACTACTGAAAGTTGATTGAGTCAAATCACCTCCCTCTGGGAAAAAGGATAGTCCAGCTCGAGCAAATACTTCTGTAGCAGTAAAATCGGATTGGTGGGTTTCTTCTTGATTCTCTGTTTGCGAACCACAGGCAACAAAAAGGATTAGCAAAGCAATAAGAAAATACATTAGGCTGTTCAAGTTAGTAGTCCCCTTCAACATCTCAAATCAGTGGACAGCGTAAGTCTGTTTATTAGTAATGTAGCCGCGGTTCTACTGCATTTGATGGTTAGCTTTTATTTTTCGCTCTTCGAGTAAATATCTTCGAAGTTTTCTCTCTGCTCGCATAACATATAAAATGAATATTTGATCTTTTCCCTTTTTATAGAAAACACGACAAGGGTTGCATACAATTTCTCGATGTTGTGTTCCAGTTAGTTCAGGAGGAAATCTACCAGAGCTTGGAAAATCTTCAAGAATCTCTACCGCTAAAAAAACACGGCTTACCAGTTTTTTTGCGGCATCAATATTTTCCAGAGAAATATATTCAGCAATTTCATTTAAATCATGAAGTGCAGGTATTGTCCAAATTAGCTGAGCCATTTGTTCATAGCTTCTTTAGCTTCAATATTTGAAAGGATATTATTTTCTAAAACAGCTCTCTCGCCACGTGCAATACCCTCAAGGATTTGTACCCGAGCTTGCAACATTTCATAGTCACCAGCGTCTATTAAATAGGCTGATGGCTTCCCATGTTCCGTTATCAGGACTGGCTCCTTAGTTTCATGTAAATCCGCAAGGATTTTTGTTGCTTCTCTTTTTAGTTTAGTTACAATTTCTGTTTTCATAATAGTAATACTATTGTATCACTTATGAAATGTCAATACTAATCTGCTTGGAGCACCTCACCAGCCAATCCTCCTATAATGCCTCCTATTATTGCTCCAGGCACTACTCCATTGAATCCCCCAATAGAACCCAGCTACTATACCAACTTTCGCTCCAACCAAGACTCCTGCAGTTACGCTATTGTTGGTTGCACTTCTATCTGTTTTGCAGCCCGTGAAAAGAAACACAATTACGAATATTACCATTATCTTATAAGTGATAGTAATAGCGATAACTCCATTCGAGTCAATATAGGAATCTTTGCTGGAGCGTGACTGACAATGGGCGTTGAGCAGAAAGGCTGCACAGTCTAGTTAGAATTCTTGGAGATTTGAGGAGAATAGCATCGCTATTTGACAATAATCTACGAGGATTCTAGCCGACTGTGTAGTTTTTATGCCTATGCTGCATTCTCGGTCACGCTCCTAGTGAGTTCCCAGTAGACTCTTTCCGGTGTGCAGTTTCGGGAAAAATCCGGATCGAAGGAACCCATACCGACACCCCGAAGGGTAACGCCGAAGAAAAGATCAACATCACCCTCAATGCAGTACTGAGATTTTTGAAGAGCTTCAACTTCAGCTATTGACCAACCCGTTCACTCGCTTGATAACTTCTCTGGAAGAATGAGGAATTTGTATTCTGGAGAATACTCCTCGGCATTAAACTGCCAATAGGAGCTTCCCTCAGGTTCTTCCTCCAGGTAGCTCAGCGGATTTTCAAGACATACATTTACATCATTCTTGTCAACCCAGGAGAAATGAAGATGCTGGGTCATTGCACCAATTTCAATCATATCTCCAATCAAATCTCCTTCTTGAATTGGTTGACCCACCCCAAAATTGATTGAAGAGTTATCTAAATGCCCATAACACCAACCGTTTGATGCTCCCGTATATGGCACAACAACTACATAGTATCCAGTTCCACCAGCATTTGGCTCTCTGGCTGCAACTATACCATCTTCAACACATATGACCTGATGTCCGTATGAAGCTTCAGTATTCGCGTCGATATCTATTCCTGGGTGAAAGGAAGCGTACCAACTGTCGGCACGCCCACCATAAGTATTCATCAGTGTTTTTTTAAGGCTAGTGTTGGCTTCACTACCAACTGGCCACGGGATTCCAGGGGTTGGATTATTGGCGAAAATGCTTCTTGTGGCAAACAGCAAGAGAATAATCAGGATACTACGCATCGTGATCTCCCTCCGTTACTTCGAAGACAAAATCAATTCCAGTTTTCTGTTTAAAGATTACGAAGTATCCATTAGGAGACACTATTGGCTCTACTCTTCTGTACCCTGAGGCTGGAACGGAGAATTCCTGGCAATAAATCGCTTCATTTTGAGCATATACCCTTAATTCCCTGCTGAAAGGCATTTCTACGGATCCTTCGCCTGGCATTTTTCGCATTGTTACAACTGCTGTCAGATACCCTTTTGAAGAACTATGAGTAAGGTTCCCATCGTTACTGCCTGGTCTTAAAGCAGTTTGGAGGAAAGTTCTTACATCACCGGTTGCAAGGTTAATAAGCCTTGCGTCTGCACCCCCGCCAACACACAGATACGATCCGTCAGTGCTGAATGAGCATCTCATGGTGGAACTTTCTGTTTGATTCGGCTGGATGACCTGAACAACATCACCATCAGAGCAGTCTATGAGTGCACTGGAATACTCTGGTCCTCGAAGAGGTATCCAGGCATAGTGTCCGTCCCTCGAGATAGATATAGGATTGAAACTACTGTATAAATCCGTTTGAATCCGCTGGACAAGATATCCAGTTCTATCAAAGATATCGACATTGCTTCCTGGGTTGGTATCAGGATGAGTCTTTCTGGTGAAAACAATTCTTTCACCATCCTGACTTACCCTTCCAACATGGTTTCCCAAATTCTCAAAAGGAATATCGGTGAATGAACCATCTGGATGAAGAAGAGTGAAGTAGTATTGCCCACTATAATCATCATTATGAATACGTTCCCCAGTCACATGAACTCCAATTGAGGCGTCACGACTTAGAGACACTTCCCTAGATGCGACTGCAATTTCTCCAACATTTCTACCAAAAGAGTTCAGAATGTATCCTGAACCAAAGTCATCTCCAGAGGGGTGAATTGGACGATCGACTCTATCCTGCGAATATTCGCCAGTTGGATCTACAATCAAATGCTCACGCCAATAGTATTCCCCAGAGAAAATACCATCGGCTTCAACATGTACAGGGCTTCCAGCAGGATTGAAAAATGTATTAGTATTTTGAGCAATTGCGGCTCTCATCCTGCAGTCCAGCCAGTAGCGGTCTTCCCAGGGAATAGTTTCATCTTTAAGGATTTCTTCCAGCCAAGGCATGGGGTAACCGATTGTAATGGAAGCCTCAAGATCTTCAATTGTTACTGCTCTGAAAAGCTCTGTAACTTCGAAGTCATCATAATCAGTAAGGGGTGTTGTCGGAAGACCTGAATCTGGAATGTATTCATCCTGCCAGGCTTGCTCAGCCAGTGAGTGTATTCTGTCCATAAGCCCGGTACCGTTTGCTGTTGATGCCAGCAGGAGAATGATTCCTACACTAAGAGCTGTAATACTTGCCTTCTTCTTTACTTCATGCCTCATGGTGTTCCTCCGATGCTTGGTTGAATTTATTCAAATCTTTTCCAGTCGTAGAATTTTGTACTATTTACGCCTTTCCTGTAGTATTGCCCCTTGACCGGGATAAGACCAGTGTGCTTATCTCGTTAGCAAGAAAATTACTTGTTATTGACTTCAATAACCGGGGGGGGGAGCAGTGGTGTCAACAGGCGTATGATGCACAGTATTGACTCTCACTCTGTTTCTATGAGTTGCTGAGTGGTGTATATCGGAGATGATACCTTCATCTCTCGTGTATGAAGAACTGAATTTAAGGTTACGGAATGATGAGTGCATTTTTTATTGGATTTACGGTTTCTGATGGATATTTTTCTAAAATAACACACGTTTATTGGACAATAGTTCTCAACCAGCAGACAAAAGTGTTCCAACTCACAAACCGATGGCCAGCCATTTTCTTATCTTTCAAAACAAATCCTCTCAAACGCCTATATAGAGCGGTTCTAGAGGGGTTCGACTTTTTCCCGTATTTCATCAGCCAGAACCTATTTTTGCACATATTTGGAAGACGGTAAATGTTAAATCCACAATAATTGCTGTGAAAAGAACAGCCCCCGCATTTGCAGGGGCCACAGAAGTCTATGAATACCATAGGTATCAGTTCTTAGTCAGAAATAAAAAAGGTTACGAAGACCAATATTCGCAGCTTATGAAATGTTAGAGTTTCACCAACCTCGTAGAGGCAGATCTTTCTCCGGAAACACATCTGATTATGTAAGTTCCAGTGGGGATTTCATTCCCGGAAGAATCCCTGCAATCCCATAGAAAAGTATCACCCAATCTGTCAGCAACAACCCTGACAAGCTTTCCTGAGATATCGAATACCAATATTTCTGCGTTTTCATTGGTCCATGAGGGAACTGTGATTGATACACCGTTTAGAGAGGGATTGGGTGATGCAGAAATTGCAAGTTCCAAGGTATTCTCTGCACCCTCGATACCCATATTGCTCCACACAAGGCTTATTTCCTCAAGGATCGGAGATGAATTTTCATCTTCAGTTGTCATGCAGACACGATACTGGATGTAGCGGTGTGTACTGTCAATGTACCCATCCAGGTTTACGGGATCAAATATAGTATCGCACCACTCTCCCATATCATCGGAATCATTGGAGCTTCTCAAAAGGAAAGATACATCCGTCCCTGTGGGTTCTGTGGACAACCAGGATATGCTGTCCCACTGGGGATACCCAACCACATCAAGTATCGAAGATTGAACCCAGCCGGTATCAGCCGGGCCAATAACATCGAACCAGGAGATACTTGGTGAAGGCTCTGCAAGAAGGAAGTCGATGTATCCATCGTTATTAATATCCGCCAGCGCGTTGAAGCGAGCAGTCTCAATCGCAGTATTAATTAGATGTACTCTCCACTGGCATCCGCATCCGTCAAGGTTTTCATAGATAGCCAAAATATCTGTACCGCCACCTGGAGGTGCTTTATATGCTGATGTAACAATATCAGTATCACCATCATTATCAACATCGTTTGAAATGAGTCGTCCAACAATGTAGTCAGGGTAAAGAGGAAGTGGAAGAGCGACCCATTCCCAGGAGCCTCCCAATCCATCAAGATTTTCGTAAACACGTAATTTATCATATTTGGCTATCGCAACATCCATGTCCCCATCGCCATTGAAATCTGCAGTTGCTATGGAACTCAGGTCATCGTAGGGGTAAAAAATAGTGTGCAACCGCCATGTCCAAGAACCTAGATTTTCATACCAGCCCGTAAAAACAATTCCTGATTTGGTCGCAATGAAGAAATCGACATCTCCGTCATTATCAATATCAGCGATTTCGAGATCCATGGGCCAAATGGATGATGAATCTGAGATGAGATGCTCTTCCCACTGGTGGCCAATCCCATCCAGGTTTTCCCAGCAGGTTATGATTTGGTTGACCTGATTATCACATCCAAGCACATCGTTGTCGCCGTCACCATCAATATCAACGGCAAGGATTTGTTTGGCATCACCATATATGTCGGAAATGGTATGCTGCCCCCAGTTAAGACCTGTGCCATCTAAGTTTTCCCAGTAAGTAAAATAAGGTCCTGTTGCTGTTAAAAGATCTAAATCTCCATCCATATCAAGATCAATCACATCAGAGTATTTGTTAGGTATCCATGGCATGTCGAATAGCTCGTGTTTTTGCCATTGAGTTCCAACGCCGTCCAGATTCTCAAAGAGGGCGAATTTCCATTGGCCCATGTCATCACATATTATGTCAATATCCCCATCGCCATCAAAGTCACCTGGAGCTGTAATTCCGAATGTACCAAAATCATCTGAAACAATGTTAATATCGAATGAGACAACAGATGTACCAAGTTCCATCAAGCCGGACTGGGTGATATCGATTCCTGATCCCAAGCTGAATGCACCAAGCCACTGCAAAACAGGTCCTGCTTCTCCGGGGCCGGAGGACCAGTCCGTCTGTGTTTCGGCATCAGAGTACGCAGAAAATGAAAGCGACACTAGAATAACAGGCAACAGATGTTTCAGCACGATGTACCTCCAATTGAATGTAACCTACTATACGATTAAGTAAAGTTCACTATAAATTAAGTATATGTAATTATTGGTTTAACAACAAGAGGTCACGGTATTGATGAATATTCTGCTTTTAGGAACTGTAGAATAGTACATTTCGGTGATGCTTGGTTTACTGCGCAGGAAAAAACAGAATATGAGCTTGCTGAAAGAGCTTTGCTTTTTGGGATTGGCAGTTTTTGGGGGAGGTTCTCCTAAACATCATATGTTTATTATATAATATCCTTTAACCAACAGACAAAAGTGTTCCAACTCACAAACTGATGGCCAGCCACTTATCTTTTCGGGGAGCAGAAGCTCCCCATTTTTATATCCATCGACAGGTTAAGGGTGTTCCACAACTTTCATGAATTTTGCACCTGGAGACCTGTTTGGTCTGGTTAGGAACCCCATTACTTTTACTTTGGGGAGCCTTTTTCAGCATAAATACAACCCCCGTAGTGGCTCTTGGCAATGTAGCCTTATTCTATCGGGAACACTTCGTCATCTGCAATGAGCGGATCACAGCTACTAGTTCGAAGAGATCGGAAGTACACTGGCAATTCATCGAACAATCTGTCTATTTCCAGGTTGTATTCCTTCAGATCTGAGATCTATTTTGGAAGCTGTCTACTTCGTTTTCATATGACCGTAGGAGTGGCAGAACAGTCTGGCTGTTTAACCTGCCGATGAATGAAGTTCCAGGAATGTTGTTACCGGAGAACCAAGAAGCTTCTTGTCGCCGAGAAGTTAGAGACCTCAATCCTGCTGCAGTAGAAACCATTCTCCAGATCAGGGCAAATAATTTCATTAGCACCATTCAAGTATTGATTCTCCTGCTGATGCACAACACGGCCTGTAATGTCGTAGATCTTCAACATCGCAAGGCATGACTCAGCAAGAGTGAATTCGATCATTGCTGTAGATTGCACCGGGTTGGGGATAACACTCAGGAGCCGCACTGGTGATAATTGTATTCCCTCATGTTCTGACAATTCGATTTCCGTTCCTCCTTGACTCCAGTAGGCCACCCCGGAACCTCCATAAACACCCATATCATTGGTCACGGTTCCAAGTGAGGGCCAGGCCGCATA
>JAGLQD010000248.1 GCA_023136985.1 Candidatus Sabulitectum sp.
CCCCGTAGTGGACACTCTTAGAACTGATATGGTTGGACCAGTCAAGGGGAGATAGCCTTTTTCTTTGTTTTTTCCCTTCTCTCAAGGGACCAGCAGCCGGTGTCAGTCAATCGACGGTCTGATCATACTGATATCCGCGGGTTGATTACCGCATTTCATTTATTCGTCTGGGGTTACCTCACTCTTTTGCCGTGCATACAGATGTTTCTGCGCACAAAGTTCGACCGAGGGTTTCCCGTACCTGATGATTACACCTGCTGCTGATCCGTTCATTATACACTCTGCCCTATTGCCCAGATAAAGCCTGCAAGTTCTCTTGCTACGGCTACGCATACTTTGTTCTTCGGCTTACCACTCATTAGTAACTTCATGTACTTGCGGTGCAGTCTTTCCTGCGCCTTCCAGCCGATATCTTGAATTTTCTTCGGCAGTTCTTTATTCCTGAATGCGATTGCTCTGGATCTGCGGGGTTGGTGTCTGTAATGCCACGCTGCTTCAACAAGTAGTCTCCTTACTGTGACGTTACCGCAGCGGGTTATTGAGCCTCGCCTTTCCTTCTGACCGGAAGAGTATTCAGCAGGTACAAGACCAACATAGGACATGAATTTTCCTGCTGTGGCAAACCTTCTCAGATCACCCACTTCGGCTGCTATTGCCACCGCTGAAATGAAGGCAATACCTCTTAAGCTCTGTAGGGATTCAACCAGCCTGCTCTGTTTCCAGTGTCTGCTGTAAAGCTTGAGATTCTCTTCAACATTGATAATTCTTTCGTCAAGCAACTCTACCTGCCTCAAATAATCGGCAACGGTTACATTGTCCCCTTCCTCTGAAAACTTCTGAAAGCGGATCCATCTAATGTGATGAACAATCCAGCGGGTTTTCCGGTATGCACGGCCTTTGCGAAGAAGAAACTGATTCAGTTGCTGTCTTGCCTTTTGCCGAGCAATCCTCGCATCCTCTCTAAGCCTTACAAGGTTCCTGATACTTTCTGTAGTCTCATCCTGAACCCATACCTCTGTGAGATCTCCCGAACGGAGGTAGTGAGCAAGATTCTCAGCATCAATTCTGTCTGTCTTAACCCTCTTACCGCTCTGTTTCGGAATCATTGAGGGCGCTATCACCTTGC
>JAGLQD010000249.1 GCA_023136985.1 Candidatus Sabulitectum sp.
ACTGGACGCCGCCGCTGTGTACACGCCGCTCCAGCTTGTACCATCCCACTCAGTGTAACGAATAGAATTCATTCCTGCGGTCCACGATACCATTATGTTTCCTGAATTTGTAACAACAACAGAGGGTCGTACCCCTGAATCTGTCCCGGAAACCATTTCGGGAGAGCTCCACACTCCACTAATGTTACGGGAATACATAATTTTCCCATTCTGAGCCTGCCAGACAACAGCGAAACCGTCGGAAGTACCAGTTATGCATGGAAATCTACTCTCGTCCGATACTGATGAAATGACAGTTTCACTGCCAAAAACACCACTGTCCGGTGCATCCAGAAAACCGATAACCCAACCGTCGCTGGAGTTACGATGATATACAAGTCCGTACCCGGATCCATTCCAGGCCACATCAGGAGAACGCTCTGGATTATCTGATCCCGCAATAGTTTCTTCTGCTGTCCACTGCGAACCTGTCCACATTCTTCCAACAATATCAGGGTCGCTACCATCCCATTTCTGCCAGACAAGCCATGTATGCCCGTTTCCTCCGGACATGGCTGGCTCAACATCAAAAGGAGCACCGTTTGTGATTCTTACAGCACTGTTCCATGAGGATCCGCTCCACAACGAAGTATATATTTCATAACCGTTGTGGTCATCACGCATGGATTGCCATGCTGTCCATACATTCCCGATACCATCTCCACCCACTGTTGGATGCCAGTCCCAGTACTCATGCTGACATACGGTAACAGGTGCAGACCAGGAATCACCATCGGTACAGGTTGCAAGAATATTTGCTCTGACGGGATCCGAGGTTCCGGACACTGCAAAGACCATCCCGGACGCAGGATCAGAATACACATCAACTCTGCCCTGGGAATGCATACCGTCAGTGAGAGGGTAATCAAGCCATCCATCCACTGCAGGAATCCCTGAATCGCCAGATACACCGGCGAAACTATGTTTTCCCATTCTGGGTCTCAGAGTAGGATCTCCGAACAATACAGCCCCGTCTTCCATGCTCATATTGCTGCCAAGCCAGACTCTGTAGGCGTCCCCCAGGTTTGAGCCATTTGAAAGCTGACTGTAATACTCGGTAAAGTAATTTGTGTAGTCAACTTTTGCCTGAGCGAGAGCTGCGAGTCCGTAGGAATCAGTCCAGATATAGCTGTTGGCAATGTTGTCTACTTCTGTCCACCTGCCGTTACTGCAGCAGTTAAGTACATAGAAGAATGCGTGGGGATCCAGTGGGGGAACTTCAAAGAAATCCAGGGTTCCTCCGCCTGTAGGTGGTGCCCCTGTGTGAAAACTGCTGCCCCATGGACTGGAGTGGGAGATAAGATGTACCCATTCATAACCATAAAGAAGCTCTGCTTTAAAATCATCGGCATTGGTGCCAACGGGGTTTGTCTTCCTTGTAACACTGTCATAAAGGTTGTCCAGTGCGCCGGTTAACCCTGTAAATGCTTCTTCGTAGGCTAGAGCACGATCAGGCAATGAAAGTGTTCCCATTCTGTAAGCGTGATTTTTAGCAAAGTAGGAATTCAGAAGGTCTACCGAAGAACCAAAAGTGAGATAGGTAGGTGTTAGCCTTCCAAGCCATATCTCCGGTGCTCCACTGCTGTAGCTGTTAAACAAGCCATCCGCATCCGGATCACTCCATGTGCCGTTCATATCCATAAGGTACATATCTATGGGGTACTCGCCATAGCCGTTCTCCATCCACCCGGTGGGGATATCTCCAATGGCGATTGCGCCGGCAAGACTGCCTGCAGAGTACTCCCCCTGCAGATCAGCTCTTATGTCAGCAGCTGTTCCACCGTCTATCTGCCATACTAGAACTGTATACCCTTCTGCTTCCAGATCACTCTGAAAGGTGGAGAGAGAGGTGGCAATACCGCTGTAAACAGCAGCATCCACCAATAGCACTACTTTGTCACCATCAATCCCTGGTGCAAGAGGTGCAGAGGTAACACTCATTGAATAGGAGCCCCTGCCTGCTTCCATATGCAGTCTTGTTGAAGCGGGCTGCCTGTCATGTCCGTCCATATACTGAATAGGGATACCCTCTGGCACAGCAAAAGCAACACATACGAATACGACAAGATACATTATCACATATTTCATTACTACTCACTCCTTCCAAGAGAACCAACAACTTTTTCCACAGCATCTAGGATCTCACCGGACTGAACAACCTGGCTCATTTTGTTGTGATCCGGATACAAAGGTCTGTCCTCTCCAAGATGCTCTACATGTTTTCTGATCACATCATGGGCGATCTGAACTCCTGCACCATATTTGTGATTCCTGAAATCAAGCGCCTGGGCAGCAGCTATCATCTCGATACCAAGAATGCCATAGGCGTTCTCCAGGATCTGACAGTTCTTCAGAGATGTATTCATTCCCATGCTTACAAAATCTTCCTGATCAGCCGCAGCAGGGATTGATGCGACCGCAGCAGGTGTGCAGAGAATCCTCTGCTCTGCAATAAGCATTCCTGCGGTGTACTGGCTGAGCATGTGACCACTGTACAGGCCAGGCTTTTCCGCAAGGAAAGGAGGAAGCCCAACAGACAATGCAGGGTTCAGCAATCTGTTCAATCTTCTCTCGCTGAGCACGGAAACCATAGTTATTGAAGTTCCAGCCATTTCCATGGGAAGAGAAACTGGAGTTCCCTGGAAATTGGCACCTGTTAACACCAGATCCTCTTCTGGAAAGAAGAGCGGATTATCTCCCACACCGTTCAGTTCTGTCTCCACCTGGCTTCTTGCGTAGGCAATGGCGTCATGTGCGGCACCTATGACCTGTGGAGTTGAACGCATTGAATAAGCATCCTGCACTTTCTGGGGAGTCTTTCCGGTACTCAGATCACTGCCCGCTATACACTTCCGAATTGCACGGGCACTGCGCAGGGAACCGGCAAAGCCTCTTACCGTATGAACTTTATCTTCATATGGAGTAAGATTTGCATAGAGCGCTTCAAGACTCATTGAAGCAGCAATCTCCGCCTGCTTCAACCATCTGTTCATATCAAACAGGTTTAAGGCGGAGATCGCTGTGAGTAAATTGGATCCGTTGATTAGAGCTAATCCGTCACGAGCATGAAGTTTCAGAGGTTTCAAACCGCCAAGAGCAAGAGCTTCGGTACCTGGATACCGCTCCCCCTTGAAAAATGCCTCTCCTTCACCCATTACTACCAGGGCGATCATGCTCATGGGTGCAAGGTCTCCGCTGGCTCCAACTGAACCCTTCTCACAAACAACCGGTGTAACTCCTGCATTAAGCATGGCAACAAGCATCCTGGTCATTTCAAGGCGTACTGCGCTGTGTCCGTTGCAGTGTACATTAGCCCGGCCAAGCATTGCTCCCCGTACATGTTCCACCGGAGCCGGTTTCCCTATGCCTGCGGAATGATTGTAGATAAGATACTTCTGGAAAGCCAGAATTTCATCGCCCTTCAGCCTGGTCTCTGAGAATTCACCAATGCCTGTGTTTATTCCATACATGGTCTCACCGGCGGCAAGCTTTCTCTCCACCATTTTACGGCAGCGAATTATCCTCTCTTCCGCTGCTGGATCCAGTTCCACTTTTTCATTGTTACGGGCAACTGCCACTACTTTCTCAATGGTCAGGCTACTTCCAGTCAGAACAACGGACATGTGATCCTCCAGTATTAAAGAATTTGGTTACAGCGGGATGTTCTGATAATACTAAAGAACCTGATTCAGAGTAACCTCATTTTAGAGAACAGCAATGGTTTCTCAGAAGAGAAAAGCAAAGTGGCCTGACAGATGAAGCTAAATATCGTTACACCTCCGACCACAGCCCTATTCCCACTTGAAATACTTCACCGATACGAACAAACCGGCAAGAATGAACCCAGTAAGCACCATCAGATGCACCGGATAATCCCAGAAGTGCCCCCCAAGCCACACTCCCTGCATAAGCTTGATCGCATGTGTAAGGGGAAATGCAAGAGAAATATCTTTCAGGAAATCAGGCAGCATAAACCATGGCAGGGCAGCACCGGAAAGAAAGATCATGGGAAAGTACAGGATGTTTGCAATTACCGCACCACTTCTGGCAGTTGGTGCAAGACTGGCAGGAATAAATCCCAGAGCAGCTATGCTTGCCGAAGAAAGGAGAAATACAAAAACAAACTCAAAGACATTCCCAAAGAATTTCAGATCATAAAAGAGAACTCCAGCAATAAGGAGAAGAATCACCCCCGCCAATGTAATAACAAAGATCGCCACCAGCTGTCCGGCAAGAATAGTGAAAGGAGTCACCGGGGCAGCCCTGAATCTTTTCAGAATCCCCTTCTCCCGGTATGCTGCCATGCTTGTGGTAAAAGACATGACAAAACTGGTAACCATAACCAGTCCCATGAAGGCGGGAACTGAAAAGTCCACATACCCGAATTCCTCATCGGGGAAGGAATCGTTTCCCCACATACTGGCGAACAAAAGCATCATCAAAAGCGGGAATATCAGAGTAAAGAAAAAAGCTGAAGGTTCCCTCAGATAAAGAATGAACTCCGACTTTGATACAGCAATGAAAGGGCTTTTCATCAGTTTCTCACCTCCCTGCCTGTGATATTAAGAAAAACATCCTCAAGGGTGGGAGCCTCTATCTTGAAGGAATCAAGCCCCTGTCCCATAGCATCCAACTGCTTAACAATTTCCACAATTGCCGAGTTGGAACTCACCTGGAGAGAGCAGAAATTATCATTGTTCTGAATGGATTCAACTCCCTTGAGAGAAGAAAGAGATTCACCGTCAAATGCATCACCAACATTGAACTGAATCCGGGTATGTCCTCCGTGCATGGAGATAAGATTGGATGGAGAGTCAAGTGCAGTAAGTTTCCCGTGATCAATAATTGCTACCCGGTCACAGAGCTTCTCTGCTTCATCCATGTAGTGTGTGGAAAGAACAATAGTTCTCCCCTGATCCCGAAGCTCCTTCACCAGTTTCCATATGGATATTCTTGACTGAGGATCAAGCCCGGAAGTAAACTCATCCAGAAAAACAATCTCGGGATCCCCAATCAGAGCCATTGCCACGAAAAACCGTTTCTTCTGACCACCGGACAATTCAGAATAGAACGAGTCTTTTTTCTCCCACAGATTAAGTTGTTCCAGAAGAACTTCCCACTCAAGAACATTATCATAGAAAGATGAGAACAGCTCCATTGCTTCCCTAAGACGAAGCCTGTCCGGTATCTCTGATTCCTGCTGCTGCAAACCGATCCGTCTCTTCAGTGCAATTGAATCATTCAAAGGGTCAAGACCAAGTACATCTAAAGATCCGGAATCAGCC
>JAGLQD010000025.1 GCA_023136985.1 Candidatus Sabulitectum sp.
TGATCACAGGTGCTGCCCAGATGGATGGTGCAATTCTTGTCATCGGTGCAAATGATGGTGTTATGGCCCAGACACAGGAGCACGTGCTTCTTGCCCGCCAGGTTAACGTTCCAAGAATGGTTGTTTTCCTTAACAAGGTTGACATGGTTGATGATGACGAGCTCGTTGAGCTTGTTGAGATGGAAGTTCAGGAGCTTCTTGATAAGTACCAGTTCGAGGAAGACAGCCCAATCATTCGCGGTTCAGCCCTTAAAGCGCTTAACAGCACAGGTATGCCGGATGATCCTGATGCCAAGTGTATCTACGAGCTTATGGAAGCTGTTGATACATGGATCCCAACACCAGAGCGCGATACAGACAAGCCTTTCCTTATGCCTGTTGAAGACGTTTTCTCGATCCCCGGTCGCGGTACAGTTGCAACCGGTCGTATTGAACGCGGAGTTGTACATATACAGGATAAGATCGAGCTTGTAGGAATTCGTGAAACTCGCTCTACAGTTTGTACAGGCGTTGAGATGTTCCGTAAGATCCTTGATGACGGACAGGCTGGAGATAATGTTGGCCTTCTTCTTAGAGGTGTTGGCAAAGATGAGATCGAGCGTGGTCAGGTAATAGCCAAACCGGGTTCAATCACACCTCACACCGATTTCGAGGGAGAGGTTTACATCCTCAGCAAGAAGGAGGGTGGTCGTCACAAACCATTCTTCGATGGTTACAGACCTCAGTTCTACTTCCGTACAACTGATGTTACAGGAGCAATCGGCCTTCCAGAGGGTATGGAAATGATCATGCCTGGTGACAATGTAAAAATGAATGTTAAACTTATTACTCCCATCGCCATGGAAGAGGGTCTCCGTTTCGCTATTCGCGAGGGCGGACGTACTGTAGGCGCTGGAGTGGTAACAAAAGTTTTAAAGTAGGTTAGCGGTGAGAATTATAGCAACACTGGCCTGCACAGAGTGCAAGCGCAGAAACTACACCACTACCAAGAATAAGAGAACCCATCCCGAGAGGATGGAGCTCAAGAAGTACTGCCGTTTCTGCCGTAAGCATACTCTGCACAGAGAAGGCAAATAGCGTAGCAAGCGGGTACTGACTGGATAAGAAGAGCGGTCGCAGGGCAGTAGCACAATTGGCAGTGCATCGGACTCCAAATCCGAAGGTTGAGGGTTCAAGTCCTTCCTGCCCTGCCAGCCTCTCTTCACAAGCAGGATTGGCAGTAATGCCGAAAGGACGGAAAATGGCTGCAAAAGCCGTGAAAGCAACAAAGAGTGACAATCCGCTGGTAAGATTGTGGAAAACAGTCACAGTGTTTTTCGGAGAGGTAAAAGCCGAAATGATCAAGGTGTCATGGCCAAGTCGCGATGAAGCGATCTCTTCCACCTGGGTTGTGATCGGCGCAGTGGTGATTGTGGCTATCTGGATTTTTGTGGTTGATAAGATTACAGCCATGACCATGGCAGGCCTTGTTAGACTTCTCGGCTGACAGAAATTTTCAGAAAGGCACACGATGACTGTAGAACCATTGGATACCCTGGATAAGGACGCAGGCGAAGTCGTGGCTGAGTCTGAGGAAGAAAATAAGAATTTCAAATGGTATGTGGTTCACTCCTTTTCGGGGTATGAGCAGAAGGTAGCAAAATTCCTTGAAGGCCAGCTTCTTCGGAGATATCCCGGCCGTATTGGTAAGACACTCATTCCCACCGAGGAGATTACCCACAGGAAGAACGGCAAGGAGTACACCCGGGAAAAGAAACTGTATCCCGGTTATGTTTTTGTTGAGCTGGAGATAACTGATGAAATTATCATGGACATCAGAGCCATGAGCAATGTCAGTGGTTTTCCTCCCATGAACAGAGGCAAGCCAGTGCCGCTTACCGGGCCGGATATGAAAAGAATTCAGGGCCAGACAACAGGAACCGCTGACAAAAAGATCGTACGGATTCAGTTTAAGGTTGGACAGGCAGTCAGGGTAACTGATGGACCATTCCGTAATTTTACTGGTGTTGTGGAAACAATCAACGCAGAGCGGGGCAAGGTCAGGGTAATATTTACGATATTCGGGCGGAAAGCGCCTGTAGAGATCGATTACAAACAGGTAAGGATGGTTTGAGGGTACACCGGAACCTTCAGGCTTTATTCATAAATATCCGGTAAACTACTGCTGACCCCAGTAAGGGGAGGGGTAAGCAGCAGAAAGGAGTAACCATGGCCAAGAAAATCTTGGGCGTGGTAAAGCTTCAGCTTCCTGCAGGCAAGGCTACACCGGCACCACCGGTTGGCCCGGCTCTCGGTCAGTACGGAATAAATCTGGCTGGGTTCTGTAAGGACTTCAACGCCCGCACCCAGGGCAAAGAAGGACTTATCATTCCTGCGGTAGTTACTGTCTACAAAGACAGAAGCTTTACCTTTATACTCAAGTCCCCCCCTGCTTCAGTACTGCTGAAACGGGCAGCTGGGTTGGCAAAGGGATCTGCGGAATCCAATCGCGAAAAGGTTGGAACTGTTACTGTTGAACAGTGCAGGGAGATCGCTAAGCTAAAGGAAAAAGACCTGAATGCAGCATCAGAGGAAGCAGCCATCAGAATGATAGCTGGAACCGCTCGCAGCATGGGTCTGGAGGTGGTGGATGGCTAAAAGCAAGAGAATTGCAAAAGCCCGGGGAGCTATTGACAGAGATAAAAGCTATACTCTGGAAGAAACAGTGACGGCGATCAAAGAACACGCCACTGCAAAGTTCAACGAAACAGTCGAGGTTGCATGTAATCTTGGAGTAGATCCAAAGTACAGCGATCAGGTTGTTCGTGGAACCTGTATGCTTCCCCACGGAACCGGTAAGGTTGTCCGTGTGCTTGCTTTCGCCAGAGGCGACAAAGCAGAGGAAGCAAAAGAAGCAGGAGCAGACCATATCGGAGATGAGGAGACTGCCAAAAAGATCACCGGCGGCTGGCTTGACTTTGATGTTGTGATCGCTTCTCCTGACATGATGGGTGTTGTGGGCAAGCTCGGAAGGGTGCTTGGACCCAGGGGCCTTATGCCTAACCCGAAAACAGGAACAGTTACCATGGAAGTGGGAAATGCCGTCAGGGATGCCAAGGCTGGAAAGATCAGCTTCAGAGTTGACAAGACCGGTAATGTGCATGTTCCTGTGGGCAAAGTAAGCTTTGATGAGAATGCTCTCAAAGAAAATATCCTTACCTTCATGGAAAAGGTGATTCAGCTTAGACCAGCCTCTGTTAAAGGGCGCTATCTTAAGAACATGTCTGTTTCCTCAACCATGGGCCCCGGCATCCGCGTGGACATCAGTGATGTTCGTGCGCTGCTCAGGTAGAAAGGAGTTGCGGCAAAATGAGTATTACAAGAAATCACAAAGAAGTCGTAGTCTCTGATCTCCATGGCGGTATCGGAGAATCCGGCTCAGTAGTACTGGCTGATTTCACAGGTATCAACGTTGAGGACATGACTGATCTGCGTATTCAGATGCGAGAAGCCGGAATTGTTTTTACAGTGGTTAAAAACACCCTGCTCAAGCTTGCTTTTGAGGAGATCGGCATTAAGCCTGAAGAGGAGATCTTTGGTCTTCTCAACGGACCTACTGCTATCGCATACAGTGAAGACGAAGTTGCCCCTGCAAGGATCATAAAGGCTTTCTCAAAGGCTCACAAAGGATTGCTTGTAATGAAGGGCGGTTTTGTTGCCGGTAGGAGCTTCAGTGCAACTGAAGTTATCAGTCTGGCTGACATGCCTAGTAAAGATGAGCTTCTTGCTCGGGTGATCGGTTCAATGAATTCACCCCTGCAGGGCTTTGTAATGGTTACCAGTGGTGTTCTCAGAAAGTTCCTTTACGCTGTTAATGCCATCAGCGAGAGCAAAGAATAACTTGAACAAAAATAACACGGAATTCACTGGAATTTCGCGAAGTACGGAGGAAATACGATGAGTGAAGACAGAAAGGCCACGGTCATCGAGGCTATTTCGAACATGACCGTCCTTGAGCTCGCTGAGCTTGTTAAGGAAATGGAAGAGAAGTTCGGTGTTTCAGCAGCAGCTCCAGTTGCAGCAGTGGCAGCAGCCGGGCCTGCTGGAGAAGCTGTAGAAGAGCAGAGCGAATTCGATGTTGTTCTTGAAAGCTTCGGCGCCAAGAAGATCGCTGTGATCAAGGTTGTTCGCGAGCTTACCGGCCTGGGTCTCAAGGAAGCCAAGGATCTTGTGGACAATGTTCCTTCCAAGGTCAAAGAGGGCGTTGAGAAACCCGAAGCAGAAGAAGTAAAGAAGCAGCTTGAAGAGGCCGGCGGAACAGCTGTTCTCAAATAGAGATCAAGTACCTGAACTGATGGCGGGAGGAGATTACAGCTTCTCCCGCCTTCAGCCCCTATTCCCGGACATCCGGCCCGGGACATAATATTGCCGGTGAGAAATTTGGGCATACCGCTAATTAGCTTATTTCGGTACAGGAGCAGTGTAGAGGAGTGGCAGTGAAAAAAACGAGACCTGTGAGGAATTATTCTCGCGTGAAACCCGCGATTAGAGTTCCTGATTTACTTAGGGTACAGAAGGAATCGTTCGATAATTTTCTTCAGGCGGATGTAAAACCGGAAGAGAGGCTCCCCCAGGGGCTTCACAAGATCTTAATAGATACTTTTCCCATTGAGAGTTCAACAAAAGAATTCTCACTGGAGTATGTTGGTTACGATATTGGTCGTCCGAGACACTCGATACGCGAAGCCGTAGAACGAGGCGTAACATATTCCGCACCTCTTAATGCTACAATGCGACTGGTTACCAGAGACCCGGAAACACTTGTGATGAAGATGGCTGTCGATCAGGGTACATTCCTTGGCGAGTTGCCGCAGATGACCGAGAATGGTTCCTTTATTATCAATGGAGCTGAACGGGTTATTGTGAGCCAGCTGCACAGAAGTCCAGGTGTATTCTTTGAGGAAAAGACTCAGCAGAGGGGCAGAAGGATCTGCACCGCAAGAGTTATCCCTCAAAAGGGATCATGGCTTGATCTGACCCTTGATTCAAATGATATAATTTTTGCAAATATTGACAAGAAACCAAAAAGAATTCCGATTACCATGCTCCTTCGGGCATTGGGCTTAAGCTCGGAAGCAGAGATCCTTGCTTCTTTTTACCCGGTGACGGAGAAGAATCTGAGTGCTGTTCTTAAGCGGCAGTCAAAAATTTCCGAGATCGTGCATAAATCTTTTGCAGAAGAAATTGTAGACCCGGAAACAGGAGAGGTCCTGGTTCGCTGCGATGAACCTGTGGAGAGTGTTGAAAAACTGGAGAAGCTTGTTGCGGCAGGTATAGAAACTTCAAAATTCCTTGAACCCCGCAATGAAAGCTACAGTATTGACAGCATCCGCCGTACTCTTGCTAAAGAGGAAGCAGCTCTCGGTGCAGGAATTGAGAAAAGTGAAGCTTCAGCCACAATGTGGATATATGAGGCTCTTAGAGGAACAGACGCTCCTTCACTTGATCACGCCAGAAGTTATCTTAGGTCTATGTTCTTTGACAGCAAGCGATACAGCCTCAGTGAGGTTGGCCGCTACAAGCTTAACGAGAGACTGAACATAAACACATCCATGGACAAGCTTACCCTTACTGTACCGGATCTTGTGGCAATAGTTGATAATCTTATCTGTCTTCGTGAGGGAACGAATGTCTCTGATGACATCGATCACCTGGGAAACAGAAGAGTTAAAACTGTTGGAGAGCAATTAGGTAATCAATTTGGTATTGCTTTGTCAAGGATGAGCAGAACTATTAAAGAACGTATGTCTTTAGCAAAACCTGAAGATGATGTTGCTGTTGCGGATCTTATCAACATTAGAACTTTATCAAGTGTTTTGAATGCTTTTTTTGGTACAAATCAACTCTCGCAATTCATGGATCAAGTAAATCCATTAGCTGAGATAACACATAAAAGAAGGCTGTCTGCATTAGGTGCAGGTGGACTTACGAGAGATAGAGCAGGTTTTGAGGTAAGAGATGTTCATTATACACACTATGGAAGACTTTGCCCTATTGAAACTCCTGAGGGACCTAACATTGGATTGATTTCTTCTCTAGCTACTTATGCAAGAGTAAACAATATGGGATTTATAGAGACCCCGTACAGAAAGGTGAAATCCGGTAAAGTGAGTAATGATATTGATTACTTAACTGCAGATGAAGAGGATAGAAATGTAATTGCTCAGGCAAATGCTCCGTTGGATGAAAAGGGAAATTTCGTAAGGCCCGGCAGCATATTGACGAGATTTAGAGGTGATTTTCCTGTTGAAACCAATGAAAATGTTAATTACATGGACTGTACTCCAACTCAAGTAGTTTCAGCTGCTGCATCATTAATTCCTTTCTTAGAGCATGATGATGCTAACCGAGCATTAATGGGTGCAAACATGCAACGTC
>JAGLQD010000250.1 GCA_023136985.1 Candidatus Sabulitectum sp.
GGGCATTTTTGATGTGGATGCAGGGTTTCAATTTTCTCTTTTTCCGTCATTTGCTCTGGGAATGAACTTTACGGATATTCTTGAAGATCGCACACTTACCACGGGATTCAGCCATGTCTTCAACAGAAACTTGAAGGCACATACTACTTTTGGTAATGGTAACTGGCAGATCGGGTGCGAACTTGCAGTGACGAGGGCGCTGAAGCTCTATTCAGGCACTGGTGGAGAAGACTTTAACGCAGGTGTCAGTTTTTCCATGGAATCGTGGAATTTCGGTTATGGTGCTATGTTTCATGAGAATGAGATCCAGCATAAATTCGGCATTTCGAGGAGGTTCCAGTGATAGCAATATTTCTGGCTCTAGCTCTGGTTCTTTCCGGACAACAGATCGATACCGTGGAGGAAGCACAGGATGGGCTCAATCTGGGGCTGCTTTTTCATACAACTGCATCTGCAGATCTGCACAATGGGCTGAAAACACTTTCCGGAGATACTCTGGTGGTTTTCCCAAGGGGAGCTTTCAGAAGTGACTGGGTCCAACTGAGTGCAGAAGCAGCTGTTAGCTATTCTGCCGATTCAACATCTACTGAAATTGAACCGGTGAGTGCCGGTGCATTCTTCAGATGGCCCGGTTCACCCTGGATTGGCACAGGTGTTTCAACAGGCCTGATCGAACCGTTTCTGCCGGGATTCGATGTTCCAGTTAGAGAGTGGCGTAATTATGATATGATGGACTCTTCCGTTGTTACCATAGAAGCTGGAGGATTGCTTGGGTTTCAGGGATTCTGGAACCAGTTTGGTGACTCACTTTCGTGGTACGGAGTGAGATCTCCATGGCTTGGATTCGGCACAGTTGGCTGGAACGGGATCAGAGAGGACTCGTCCCTGGTGGAAATTTTCAGTGGATTTCTCGATCTCAGAAAAGTGCAGCCCTGGTTTCTATTTGTGAAGGAAAACTCTCAGTGGGCTTACCTTACTGAGCTGAGAGAGATGGAACTTCTCAGGAACAGATCGTTTACCATTGAAATGGTACCGCGTTTTTATTACGAAGAGGATTCTGTTCAAATTGGGTTGACAGGATATCTTCGTGGAAAAGACAGGGCGGTAAGCGCGCTGCTGAATGTTTCTGTTGATGCAGCCGACGGTTCTAAAACATTTCTTGCAGGTGGAATGGATCTGCTCTCTGAAGCAGGAATTGCATGGTCTGTCAAGGCCGAGCTGGAGAACCTGGAGACGTTTTACGGTAGAGTGTCAGGATTCTACCGGTCTTCACCAGCAGGGTGCGGCGGAGCTGTTGAGATGTTTGATGACAGCCTGAGGGCCACTGCAACTGCACTGTACACGCCGGTTCCCGGGGTTGCAACAGAGTTGTCTGTTATGTCTAACCTGGACAGCAATAACCCGGAACCAGGGTGTCTGCTTCGCATATTCGGTGCCAGAGACGACTTTACTGCTGCTGTAACAGTTCAGTGGAGGGATGGTTTAACTACTTTGGGAATGGAGGTATCTGCATGGATAGACTGATTGCATTATCTTTCCTTCTCTGCTCCTTTTCCTGTGCGCTTTTTGTGCCCGCAGAGAGATCCGATACTGATCAGATTGTGTTTCATTATCAGGCAGCAGGAAAAGTTCAGCTGATTGGAGACTGGAACAACTGGGGTGGAATTACCGGAGCAACCAGTCTGGTGGATCCAGCCTGCGGTGTGATGACTAACGATAATGGTATCTGGACAGCATCACTTCCTGACGATCTTCAAAGGGGAAGATACCGATATGCTCTACTGGTTAACGGCGTGCAGTTTTATCCTGATCCGTTCAATCCAGAGAGAACAATGTTTAACGAACAAGAGGTTTCGGTTCTTATTATTAACTGAGATGAGAGGGGAATAGATTGGCTTCTGTAAGGTTTGAGGCTGTCAGCAAGATTTACGGCTCGGACTCAAGGGCATTATCCGAGTTTAGTCTTGATGTGGAAGATGGCGAGTTTGTAGTTCTTGTAGGTCCAAGCGGTTGTGGTAAATCTACAACTCTGCGGGTGCTTGCCGGTCTTGAGGAGGCTACCTCCGGAAGAGTATTCATACACAACAAGGACATAACCGATGAAACACCTTCGAAGCGTGATATTGCCATGGTGTTTCAGAACTATGCTCTCTATCCACACATGACTGTCTTTGACAACATGGCCTTTTCCCTGAGAATGAGGAAGCTTTCCAAAGAAAAAATAAATAGTGCGGTGACTGAAACCTCGGACATACTGGGGATCTCCGAATATCTGCATAGAAAACCCAAGGAACTTTCAGGTGGGCAGAGGCAGCGTGTTGCTCTTGGTAGAGCGATTGTCCGCCACCCCAAGGTCTTTCTTTTTGATGAGCCGCTCTCCAACCTTGATGCCAAGCTTAGAGTTCAGATGAGAAATGAACTGGCCAGACTGCATACTCAGCTGAAGGCAACAATGATCTATGTAACCCACGATCAGGCCGAGGCTATGACACTTGGCGATCGCATTGTGGTTCTTAGAGACGGTGTTATTCAACAGGTGGCACCACCACTGGAAGTGTACAACAATCCGTGCAACAAATTTGTTGCCGGTTTTATTGGAAGCCCATCCATGAACTTCTTCAAGTCAGAAGTGTCAGGCCATAAGCTTATGATCATAAATGGCAGTCTTGATATATCCGGGGTTGCTGATGGCAGATATACCGCAGGCATCAGACCGGAAGATATTCTTGTAACAAAGCAGGGGCAGTTCACCTGCACAGTGGAGGTTGTCGAGACGCTTGGTAACGAGAAAGTTGTTCTTGGTGTTACAGTCGGCGGTGAGCAGATCACAGCAAGGTGCAGACCTGATATTGATATTCATCCAGGTGGTGAGTTAAGGTTTGAGATAGATATGAACAGAATACATCTCTTCGAAGTGGACGGGATTGAGAAAAAAATATGATTATGCTAACCTCGCTGATCATCGCCCTTGTGGTTTCGCTGATAATGACTCCTCTGATGAGTCGCCTTGCGGGGAAGTTGGGTATGGTGGATATCAAGGATCAGCCCGGCAGCTCAGGTATACCCGTTATGGGTGGTGTTGCTGTTTTTCTGGGATTCGCCGCTGCTATTCTGGCAGGAATATTGATTTTTCCGGTTCTGCCGGTGGAAAATATTGTTGACACTCCGCTCACCTGGCGATCGATGTGTATTCTCGTGCTGGTATCAGGTCTTCTTATGGCTCTTACGGGATTCATAGATGATAAGTATGAACTGGCGCCGCGCATGAAGATAACTCTTCATTCTATTGTTGCAGTTATTGCAGGTACTCTGTTCGTAATGAATGGCGCACAGGTAAGACTTTTTCTTGAAGGAAGCCATGTGGCGTGGCTTACAGCGCCGTTAACTCTGATCTGGCTTCTGGGTATTACCAATTCAATCAACCTTCTTGATCACGCTGACGGTGTAACCGCAGGTGTTTCTGCAATTGCAGCCATGTTCTTTGCTGCGTTGAATTTTATGCACGGCAATCCATCCATCGCTTTCATCAGCGTTGCTCTGGCTGGAGCATCTCTTGGCTTTCTGTTTTTCAACTTCCCTCCAGCTTCAACTTTCATGGGGGATTGTGGTTCCAATTTTCTGGGGTTTATGCTTGGGATCATTGCGGTTCTTGGGGTATACACACCCAACGGTTCAATTCCATACCTTGCAATACTGTCTCCTCTTCTGATCCTTGCAGTACCGATCATTGATACGGTGATGGTACTCCTGTATCGGCGAAGACTGGGTTCTCCTCTTTTTCAGGGTGACAAGAATCACCTGGCTCATCGCCTT
>JAGLQD010000251.1 GCA_023136985.1 Candidatus Sabulitectum sp.
ATAACTGGAATCGCTCAGTTTAGGTTGATGTATCTTCTGTACCGGTAGTCAGGTCAATTCTGTACAATTCATCAGTGGTTTGATTGCTCACCCAGAGGTATTGACCGGATCCTTCCTCAAATGTAACACCGCGTATGTCGGAACCAATGCCAATTGAAGCTTCCAGAGACATGACAATTCCCCCGGAGGTAGCCTGGTAGCATGCTACAGGGCTTGTGGCATTGTCGTTGGCCATCCAGATGTCTCCCATTGCATCACTGGGCTGGTAGCCAATGTCATATCCTGTTGGGGTGCCTGAATAGTTACCTATGTAATCCGATTTACTGGTGTATCCGGCAGTAGGAGAAGAATATGCCATAGAATAGCATCCTTCATATGTGCTGTTGTAGGTAGTGCTCATGTATGTAGTGGAACCGGACATTGCTAATCCCGTTACCAACGGGATATAGAGTCCTCAACAGACCAGATCGTTGCCTAGATAGCTTCCGGAGTCGTTGTAGAAGTATATGTATGAACTGGAATTGCCTGAAACATAGCTGCTGAACAGAGTTCCACCGCTATAAGCCAGCCCTGCTGGAGAATATGTGGGGCAGGAGGGATGGAGTACTTCAAAACTTACTTCAATGCTGCCTGTGACAGGATTGATCCCGTAAATCATGGAAGATCCCTCATCAAGTGCCCAGAGCTTGTCTCCTCCCCATGCCAGCCCGCTGATGTTGGTGTCCGGTGCGTCAATTGTGCGAACAACAGATGCCCCAAAACAGACAACAGGCAAAAGAAGCGTTGCGAAAGCTAGAAATTTCATTGTCATCCCCCGTTTCCTCTACATTCAAAGACAAATACCTACTAAAGTACTACGAAAACAGTTGCCAGTCATGCACATAGGATATCTAAGCCGCTCAGACCGACATGTCAACAGAGCGGGAAATGTTTATAGAAACAGAATTCACAGCTAGACGCCATCTTCATGAGTCTTAGTCTACGGTACTGGAATCAGTTCATTTTGGGGATGTGTCCGGGCTTTTTCCCTGTTTACAGTATATACGGTTCGGGTGTTACTGTCAACGGTTGACAAATGCTGTAACCTGATGATATTAAGCAAGATACGGTCTTTTTGTCTGACTGGATCAACGCAATTGTTGTTCATTGCCTTTATGCGGAAACAGATGATAAGGGCTTGAGTAGAAACAGCAGGGAGAAGAATGAACACTGTGATCAGCATTTACAAGAATTTTTATCGTGCAAATCTCGGTAAAAACATACTGTTTTATCTTGTGTATCTGGGAAGAATTGGAACCCTTCTGATCGTGCCACTGGTGAGCAGAAAGGTTCTTGACTCAATAGTGCCAGCAGGAGACATTCACCGACTGGTCATGTGGACTGCTTTTGCGGTTGCGGCACAGGTTGGGGTAATATTTACACAGCTTGGAACGTCATACATGTGCAGGATTCTTACAACAAAACTTAGGAATGTATTGAAGACCAGAATGCTGGGAAAATTTCTTGCCAGAGACGCAGGAGAGCAGACTCTTCGAGGAACCGGATACATTCTCAAACGGATTGAGCAGGATGTTGAGCTTTTTGCTAAATTCGTAAACAGCGACCTGGTTTCACTAATTTACGGTGTTGTAGTGTTAACAGTTACCATGGTTCTGATCTACCAGTACAATGTTCTGCTTTTGTGCACAACACTTGCTTCGCTGCCAATGCTCTTTGCATCCATGACGGTGTTCAACAAAAAGGTTGTTGCATCAACAGCTGCAAAGAACGAGGCTATGGCGAAATCCTCAACCACTCTATCGGAATGCATTCAGGGTCAGAAGGAAATCAGAGAGTTCTCTGCTGTTCAGGCGTTCGTTGAAAAATACAGTTCAAGGTTGCAGATTGAATTTGACAGAACAATGTATGCAATGAGACAAAACTTCAAGCCGGGCATTATGGGGCAGATGTCGACACTGGTTGGAAAAGCATCTCTGCTGGGAATAGGTGGATATGCTCTTATGAAAGGAACTCTTACTTTTGGCGAGTATTTCGCATACAGTATTCTCGTTCAGTACACATATCAGGCTGTTGGGTATCTGTTCCAGGGGAACATAGCCTACCAGCAAAGCAAAGCAGTTGTGAAAAGAATGTCGGAAATTCTTTCAGAACAAAAGGACAACTACAAGGGTTTTTCGAACCGGGCTGAATCTGGTATGTCTTGCTTTGAAACCATTAAAAAAATAGAGGTCAAGGATCTTTCTTTCAAGTACCCGAATGGGTTGGATTATGCTCTTAACCGAATCTCGACAAAGTTTGCAAAAGGCGAGATAGTGGCTTTTGTCGGATCAAGCGGAGCAGGAAAAACAACCCTGATGAGTTTGTTGAAGCAGGACTACAACCTTCAGCATGGGGAAATCCTGTTGAATGATATTTCGTTTCGGGAGATAGACAGTGATTACTTCCTGTCAAAAACAGCTACTGTTCAGCAGACGCCATTCATCTTCAGTGGAACAGTCAGAGAAAACATTCTTATGGGTAGCATCGCTTCTGAACAGGATATTGAGAAAGTTGTAGAGCAGGCTCACCTGGAAAACTTTTTGAACAGCACAGAGAATGGCATCAACAGAGACATGTCCGAAAATGCCGGAAATATCAGCGGCGGAGAAAAACAGAGAGTGGCGCTTGCCAGGGCATTTCTAAGGAAACCGGAGATTCTCTTTCTTGATGAGATAACAACTGGCATGGACATGGTCGCCCGAAACAAAATACATGGTTCCCTATCAGAGATGAAAGAGAAGTGCATTATCATTCTTGCGACACATTCAGCAGAGACAGTAAGAATTGCAGACCGCATTATTATCCTCGACAATGGCAGTGTTGTCGGAGAGGGTACCCATTTTGAACTTTACAACTCCAGCAGGCTGTACAAACAGCTCTTCCAGAGTATGGAGAATCCCACCTCTGTTCTGCCGTCTCCGCAGGACAGCGCAACAGGGACATATGAGTAATATGAAGTTTGTTCCTCCAGCACAGATCAGCTTTTTTGGTACAAAAATTACTTTTTTAGTATATCTCTGCATCTCTGAACACACCAGCAGACAAAAAGATAGGGGAATTATGCTTGAGAAATTAAAGGAAATGATTTCCACTGCAGCCGCTGATTATGTGGATATTCGCTATGAAGTGAAGAAAACAACCACAATTTCAATGGCTGGTCACGAATTAAAGAAGGCCGGGTCTAATACCACAGATGGCTTTGTGGTGCGAGCTCTTAAGGACGGCGGGTTCTCTTCTGTTACCGTAACAAGAGAAGAGGATGTACCGGAAGCAGTCAAGCTTGCTGTACAGGGAGCTTCAGCAATGGCTGGCGGAGGGAAAACCGTAGTGCTGGCCGGGGTTGAAGTTTTTGAAGACAATGTGGAGCCTGACTTGAAGGGCGATCCTGCTCTGGCATCCCTTGAAGAGAAGATGACCCTTCTGAAGAAATACAATGATGTAATGCTTGATCAGCCGGAGATCGCTAATACTAACATGGCCTATAGCGAGGTAGACAGAGAAAAGTTTTTCGTTTCCAGTGAAGGTTCTGCCATTCGTGAGCGTGTTTGCACAGTGAGTATTGGCGGAGAAGTTGTTGCCAGACGCGACGATCTGACTCAGAATGTTCGTGCTGCAGTTGGTGGTGCCAATGGAATGGAAGCTCTCAAGGACAGAGAAGATGTGTTTCTTAAAAGAGCACAGATCGCAAGAGAGCTGCTTGATGCCGATCCGGTAAAAGGCGGCACCTATGATGTGGTGATCAACCCGAGCCTCACTGGAGTTTTCATCCACGAGGCCTTCGGTCACTTCAGCGAAGCAGATATTATTGAGGATAATCCACCTCTCAGAGCGAAAATGGAAATGGATAAGCAGATCGGAAACGATGTTGTTACCATTATCGCTGATACGCTCATTCCCAATCAGGTTGGTTTCTACAAATATGATGACGAGGGAGTACCGGTAAAGACAATTCCTCTCATGGTCAACGGAATTCTCAAGGGAAGACTTCATTCAAGAAGAACTGCAGCCGAGTTCAATGAACCGGTTACCGGTCACTGCGTAGCCCAGGATCATGGATTTGAGCCTATTGTCAGAATGGGTACCATCTATCTTGAAAAGGGAGAGATGCACCTGGAAGATCTGATGAAACAGATGGGCGATGGTCTTTATCTGTGCGACGGTAAAGGCGGGCAGACATCAGGAGAGAACTTCACTTTTGGTGCTCAGTATGGCTACATTGTTAAAAATGGAGAAATTCAGGAGATGGTGCGGGATATCAACATTATGGGTAATCTCTTTACAACCATGAAAAACATTGAAGCTATGGACAACGATATGAAGCTCAGCGAGCGTGGAGGATGCGGTAAAGGGCAGATGAACATCAAAAGTGGTTACGGAGGCCCAAGTGTTCTTATCCGTTCCATGGTTGTGGGGGGTGTATAATGGAAAATCTGCTTAAGATTGCTGCTGCAAAAGGGCTTAAGGCAGAAGTTTACAGCATCAGGGAAAAATCTCTGAGCATGAGTAAGGTAAATGGAGCAGTGAATGAGGTGTCTGCTTCCATTCAGTCAGGAGTATCTTTGAGAATACTCAAGGATGGTAAGCTGGGTTTTGCCTACACCAAGAACCTCATAGACAGAGAGGAGCTTGTAGCCAACGCTTTGTCATCCCTTGATGCAGGAGTTGAAGCTCTTTACGATTTTCCTGATTCCGGTTCTATCTCAATTTCTGAAGACTATGATGAAGCAGTAGAGGATATGAGTTTCCCGGAGATAAGAAAGAATGTAGAGCAGATCGAAGATCTTTACGGTGTGATGAAAGAGGGTATCATTGAGGCAGCAGCCGGCTGTGGCACATCTGAACTTAGAATTCTTAACACCTCAGGTTCTAATCTTCGCCAGAAGGAATCAACAGTCTACAGCATGGGCTCGATGATTTATCCTGGAACAAGCTCCGGTATTCGAAATATTTTCATGGGAGTCTCTGACGCTGAACCATGTGTATCTGATGTAAAAAGAACGGTGGATTTTTTCCACAGTTCTCTCCCGGAGGTGGAAATAGGCGATAGCAGGATGAAAGTTCTCTTCACCCCGGATTCCATGTACGCTCTTACCTGGAGGCTTGGAGTTGCTTCTTCGGCAAAATCATTCTACGAAAAGGTTTCCCCGCTTTTGAACAAGGTTGATTCACCGGTTGTTTCTCCTCTTATTTCACTGATCAGCGATCCAGCAGAGGGAAGAACCGGTAGAAGATTTTTCGACGACGAAGGAATAAAAACCCGCCGTGTTCCTGTGTTTGAGAATGGTGTTTTCAAAACTGTTTACAACAACCTTGATTACGCTTCGAAAATGAGCACAGCCCCTCTTGGAACAGGTTTCCGAGGTGGAATGTGGGGTGGCGAAAAGGTTTCAATGAGCCCTGCTCCCAGTCTTTCCTACGCAACCTTTTCTCTGGGAAGCAAATCGTTTGAAGAGATGCTTGCTATGATGGATCGCGGCGTGATTGTTTACGGCGCTCTGGGAGCCCACTCCGGTAACATTCTGAATGGTGATCTTTCAATCGGTTTGAACCCGGGGTTGTATGTTGAAAATGGCAAGATTGTAGGCAGGGTTAAAGATGCTATGATGGCCGGTAACATCTATGAGATGCTTTCAAAGACAATTGCTGTAGAGAACAAGCCTTACTACACCGATAGTATGTACGATAATCCTTCAATTCTTCTGGAGGATATCAGCGTAGTTGGTTCATAGAATAGTCTGCACCTGAAAGTAGCGTCAGAATGGCACACCATTCTGACGCTACTTTTCTGCCTGGATCGTAATTCACTTCAAATATGAATTATGTACAAAACCTTAACACCTTGATTTACAACAATATAAACGCATTCTTTTCTATTCTGGCAAGGTCTATGCGTAAGGATAGAGCAAAGACAACCCCTGAAAAGGGAAGAGAGGAGAATGGCAATGATATACAGAAAGAAAATGATGCCTTACGATATGGCAAGGTCCATGGGGAGGCTTGTTGACGGACTGTGGCCTGATGATGCAGAGGACACGAATGCTCAGTGGGCACCACCGGTGGACATCTGTGAAAAGGGTGATTCCATCAGATTCAAGATAGAACTTCCGGGGATTCCCAGAGAAGACATCGACATAGAGGTCTCAAATGGTGTTCTCACCATTCGTGGAGAGAAGAAGATAGATGAAGAGCAGAAGGGTGATACCTGGCACAGAAGAGAGTTCAGATACGGCTCTTTTGTACGCAGCTTTACTCTGCCATCCGATATGAAAGCTGATGAGGCTGATGCATCTTTCAAGGATGGTGTTCTTACTATCACTATTCCCAAGGAAGAGAAGGCTCTTCATCGAAAGATCGAAATCAAGGGCTGATCCTGCAGTTAGAAAAGAAGGGGTGTGACGAAAGTCATGCCCCTTCTGCCATGTGAGAGAAAAGTAATGCATCTTACCCGGGAGAGATGCGATGGCTTCGCAGAAGTTAGCCTTCTGCTCTTTCCCACAATGCTGATATCTCGGATGGGAACCGCCACACATTGATCTTTTCCTGATCAGCGATGTACAGTCCGTCTTCTTTGCGGTTCTTGTAACCAGCCCACATATGGAAAGGTACTTCATTTATACAATCACCGGACACTATTGTCTTCGTTTTCTTTTTAGGCAGAGTCTCTATTTCTTTTCTGGCATTGGTGAAGCGACTCTGAGCAGCAATTCGGCAGTGTTCAGTCTGAAGTTCCGTGAAAATTACCTGGCGAAACATCTTACCGGGTCTGTGAGTAGCATACCAGGCGTATTCAACAGGGGTAAGATTTGATACCAGCAGCAGTTGTATCGGGCACATCACAAGGTACAGGTGGCTTTCTCTGTGAGGATCATCAGGAGTTCCTGCTGCTTCTGCAACCTCAGACTGGGACATATCTTCATGGCAGTCATGGGATTTGAATACATGGAGCTGACCCGCATTCTCCATTTCTAAAACCTTACCACCAGTTTTTGCCAGAAATACCCGGTTGTAAGCTTCAACCGGGGTACACGAGAATGCATTGTTGGACAGAGCTGTTTTGGTGCGGTTACCGGCACCGGCTGCAGCAAGTGCGTTTATGCTGTCGCCAAGAGCATCACGCCAACCTCCGTCATCAAGGTATGTGAAATCCGGTTTTTGATCTTTGACCGCCAGATCAACCAAAATCTTACGGCCCTTGAAGTGCTTGCCCGAGCCTGGGCTGTGGTGCCTGGCGAGTCCCTCGATTCCAAGGGAGGTAGCGGTTGTAATACCCTGAGGAATAGACAAAACCAGATGAACATCATTCATAGATACTCCTTTGTTCTACTTGTCAGATAACGGAAAAGACAGCTTCAGCAAAAATCCAGGATCGTTAGCGAAGCAACAATGTCAGTTATCTAATGTATTTATCTTCCACATGAATTTGACCATACAGCATTAGGGTACATCCGTCAAGAAATCCTCCTGCACTATCGATTTCAAGTAAAGCTGGTATTCTTGAGCAATCTCTGTTCCTTCAGGGAAATACACCAATTGCATACTCTACTAGACATAGATACTGCAGAGCCTGATCATCTCATTTTCTTAATGGTTTCACCCAGAGAATTCGCAATGAAATCAAAAAGAATTTTACCCTTTCTGACAGATGCATCCGATAGATCAGCTCCCACCCCTCCATCAGGGTAGGCGTTTCTCCATTGCTCCGGGGAAAGATTTGAAATGTTTTCTGCTGCTGCAGGGTATGTGCCTGTGAATACTCCGGGGATTGATCCTGACAGTAAGTACCAGACCATTGATGTTTCGGCTGCAGTTATGTGATATCCTGATTTTTTAAACAGAAGATTCTCTTCCTTCTGTACCCCGGGCAGTTGCCAGTAACCTATGTAGTGGCTGCTTATTGCTCTATCTGATTTTGCAATTGCCCTCTCGGCACAGCTTCTGTTGCCACCATGGCCGCTGAGAATAAAAATTTGTTTGAAATCATTTCTTGCAGCCTCGCTGATAATGTCCAGTAGAAGAGCAGAGTAGGTGTTTTCTGATATTGAGAATGTTCCTGGAAAAGATGTGTGGCAGAGGGAATAGCCGTAGAAAAGAGCTGGAAGCACCGGCGTAGCTGTTGTCATTCCAGCCATACGGCACAGTGCCTGAGCAGTTATTCCATCGCAGCCAAGCGGAGCCTCTGTT
>JAGLQD010000252.1 GCA_023136985.1 Candidatus Sabulitectum sp.
GGTCGCATGGTAACTGGCAAGTGTGCTACAAAGGGCGAAATGACTGCTCGTCGCATTGTTCGTGATGCTCTGGATAAGATCGCCTCAATTGGTGAAAAGCCAGTCAACCCCTGACAAGAGCTCCTGGTGATCTGCAATTCATGTCATGTGATAATCTAGCATAGTCTGGCGTAAATACCAGCAGAAAAAACACCAGGTGACTCTTGTCTGAAGTGACATTTGTATTGTATGATACTGCCTGTGAATGAAGTTATAACCCAACGAAAGGGATTCTGTTGCGAATAGCCCTGGTAGTTCCTCCATGGGGCCCTGACGATATACGCGCAAAAGATACGCGTGGTATTTCCGGGTGCTGGCCTACCCCTGGTTTACAGTATATAGCTGCTGTTCTGCGCGATTGCGGCCACGAGATATTGTTTCTGGAGGGTTTCTTTTACAACAATGAAGAGATGCTGAAAAAAACAATCGATTTTAAAGCGCAGGCTCTGGGTGTATATGTCATAAGTCTTCTGTGGGACAAAGCTAAACCTTTCATCGAGGATGTTAAGGAATCCATGCCTTCTGTCTTCACTTTTATCGGGGGTCACGGGGCGACTGCCATGCCGGAAACCCTGATGAAAAGCACCGAAGCTCTGGATGCCATCGTCATAGGAGAGGGAGAAGTTACAGCCAGGGAATTGATATCGGCAGTAGAATCCGGTGGAGACCTTAAAGATGTTCGCGGACTTCTTATAAAGGATGATGGAAAGCTTCACAGAACTGCTCCCCGACCCATGGTTGATAATCTTGATGAATTGCCTTTCCCTGCCGTAGATCTCTGCGAAATGGATCGGTACTTTCCCAGTTTCGAGCAGGTTTCAACCGTTCCTGCAATGCAGATGCTGTCCAGCAGAGGCTGTGATGGAAGCTGTCTTTACTGTTACAAGATGTACGGCAGCAGAATTCGTCTTCGAGACCCGGTACTTGTAGTGGACGAAATGGAATACTACATGAAAAACTACGGGACGAAGGAAATAAAATTCTGGGATGAACATTTCACACACGATCACGAACATGTTTTCGGGATATGCAATGAGATCCTCAGAAGGGGATTGAAAATTCGCTGGTGGGTTTCCTGCAGGGCGGATTCAGTTGACAGACCTCTTCTGGAGGAAATGAAAAAAGCGGGATGCTGGTGCATCAACTACGGGGTTGAAAGCGGTGTGCAGAAGCATCTGGATACTCTGCTGAAGTATGAGACCCTTGACCAGATCAGAGACGCTGTAAAACTTACTCACAGTGTGGGGATCAAAACACATACAACCTACATATTCGGCATACCAGGCGAGACATTCGAAGACGGTTTGAAAACCATCGAATTCGCCAAGGAACTGGGCTCCTTCACCGTGGAATTCTTTCCAATTACTCCATTTCCGGGAACGCCTCTTTACAAAGGGGTTCGCAATGGCTTTTTCGGGACTATGTCCGAGAAGCTTTCAGATCAGGGAATGCTGCTGGACAAGCCATGCTTTGTTCCCTTTTCCATCACCGCTGCAGAGATCATGGAGCTTCGGCGACTGGCGTACATCAAGTATTTCTTTCGACCTAAGTTTCTCTTTTACAGGTTGACGAATATCATGTCACCCTTCCAGATGAGAGCTATGTTTCACGGGGCCATGAGCCTCCTGTCCATGGTTGGAGAGCAGATTTCTGCCTTATGGAAAAAAACTACACACCATTAACAGTTGTAATACCGGTTCATAACAGCGAAAAGACCCTTGAAAAAGTTCTGGAACCACTCCGTGCTGAACTGCGTGTTGAGGATGAACTTATAGCAGTAGACGATAGATCGACTGATGGATCCGGAGAACTGGCCTTGCGTCTTGGGGCGGTTGTTCTTACCAGTTCCGGCAGTCCGGGAGCTGCAGGGGCAAGGAATACCGGTGCACAGGCTGCAAAAGGCGAATGGGTGCTGTTCGTAGACAGTGATGCTGTGGCCCCTGCGGGCTGGAGAGAGAAACTTCAGAGGCGAATAGATCAGGGATCAGCTGCAGTTCAGGCTACCTACAGCCCTGTAGCCGCAGGCTGTAACGCGGCAACTTTCTACAAGAATTTTTATTACTACTACACTTTCACCAGAAGGATCGGCAGTGATCACATCACCGGTTGCGGGACATTCTTTTTCGCTGTGAAGAACTCTGTTTTTCAGGGACTGGCAGGGTTTGACGACAGAATTCCCGGAGCAACCGTGGAAGACGCTGATTTCGCCGCAAGGCTGGTTGGCAGCGGAGAGAGTATACTGATAGCCACAGAGATAGAAATTTTCCATCTGAGGGAGTATACTTTCCCTGAATTGATGCGGTATGAATGGAATATGATGAAGTCGAAGGTTCTCTATCTTCTTCGCAGGAGCTCGGATCATGCCATACCTTCGTTCTCCATGGCAACCCCGCTTGAAATGCTGCCTGTTCTTTCAGGTGCTGTTAGTGTCTGGTTCATACCGTTTGGCCTGTCTGTATATGTAGCAGGGTGGCAGAGCGGGATATGGCTTGCTGCTGCAGGTCTTTTGATCCTGACAGCGGGCCATGCGGGATTCTGGTTTGCATCTGTGAAGGAGGGTGGTAAAAGAGGGTTTATCGCATCACTCATGACTTTGCCTGATCTTACTCTTATCGTGCCTGCGGTGCTCAGCGGATTTATGGTGTATATCGCCGGAAGGAAATACTGATTTGCGTACAAGATTACTTCTACCGGCTGGCCTGTTTCTTACAATTCTTTTTGTAGTATACAGATTAACTGGAATTGTCCATCCCGGCCCGGTAGACAAGATAGTTCAACTCATTCTACTGGTTTCAGCAGCTCTCTTTTTTGCTCTGCATGTTGCGGGAAGGACCCACCGCGATCTGGTTGAATTGATTCTGGGGAAGATCAGGAAACCCTCTACAGCAAAGTTTCTCGGGCTTCTTCTTGTTATACTGGCAGCTTTTTCCATCTGGATGGCCTATGGCCCTTTACAAGGGATCCCTAAAGGTGGCGACGAAGCTGCATACTTCTTTCAATCAAAGATCTACGCTGCTGGATATCTTGCAGCCCCTGTACCTGAGGTTGATGATCCCATGGCTTATTTTCCGTTCCGGCATTTTATTTTCAGGAACAACAAGTGGTTTATTGTCTACACTCCTTTCCATTCGCTGTTGATGGCTCCCTTTACCGCCGCAGGGGCAGCACCTCTTCTGGGACCTGTGGAGGGATTGCTTACCCTGCTTGGGATATTCTTTCTCATAAGACTCTGGGCCGGGGAGACCAGGGCCAGGATCAGTGTTATCCTGCTTCTTCTATCGCCATTCTTTCTTTTCATGACATCTACATTCATGGCCCATAATACGAATCTGATGCTGATCACATGGTCTCTTTTTATGATTTCCAGAAGGGCGAAGGGAGCATCATTTGCATATGGGCTTGCAGGAGGGTTTCTTTTAGGTCTCGCCTTTGCCACAAAACCCTATCCTATTCTCGTCTGGCTGTTTTTCATCCCGTTTGTGGTTGCAGTGGGTAGCAGAGACAAATGGCTTGGTATCATGACCCCGGTAGCCCTGGCCGCTGCGATACCCTTTGTGATGTTTCTGCTGTCTAACAACTACTACACTGGAAATCCCCTTCACGCAGGATACGATCTTGTAAGGGGGGGGAAACTCATAGGTTTCGGACCGGACAAGGCATGGTTCCCGGAATATGGAGATCACGCTCATACACCTCTGAGAGGGCTGTTCAATGTTGTGAGGCAGATAGGGGTTGGAAGCACTATTCTGTTCGGCTGGCCGTTCCTGTCTTTTATTCCCATGTTTCTAGCTCTTGGAAGGGCACGAGAGCACAGGCGTATTCTTCTGCTTTATGTTCCTCTGGTGTTGATCATGCTGTTGATGTTCCTTCATTACTGTCCTGCAATTGACTACGGCCCCAGGCATTACTTCACTTTCCTGCCGGTTATCCTGTTTCTTTCTGTTACAGGGTTTAGAGAAGCGGTGAAGTTTGCCGGGAAAAGAAAGGGGCTGAAAGGAAGCAACACTGCTGTTGTTTTCATATCCTGTCTGTTTCTGATCACACTGACGGTTTATATGCCGGAGGGAATAAAACTGAGATCAGAGCCGTGGCAGACCATTGACAGACAGCCCCGGATATTGGTTTCAAACCTTGTTGAAACTCCCTCTATAGTATTCATGCAGGCCGGGCAGTATGGCTACCCCAATTTTTGCAGCGGGATGAATTTCAATACTCCATTTCTTGACAGTGAAATAATATACTGTGCCCATCAGACTCCAGGCGAGGATATTCTGTTCATGGAGGCCTATCCCGGAAGGGACCCGTATCTTTACTGGTTTGACGGCAGCAGTTTCCACATAGAGCCGTGGACATCTGATCTTGCTGAGATCATAGAACCTACCAGGGAGATGGAATATCATGCATATTTGCACATACCTGACTCGGACTGAACAAATCAGTAAAGGATTGTATTTTGGAAAAAACTAGGATCATCTGTTACATGCCTGCATACAACGCAGAATTGCTTATGGAAAAAGTGATCAGGGATATACCGCTGGAAACCATGGAGATTCTGAATACCGTTCTTATTATTGATGACGGTTCTTCGGATGGAACAGCTGAACTTGCGCTGAAGCTTGCGAAAGAATTCCCGAAGATCTCCCTTGTTCGACACCCGGAGAACCGTGGTTACGGAGCTGTTCAGAAAACCGCTTTTGACTGGACTCTGGAAAACAATGGCGATATAGCTGTAATGCTTCACTCAGACGGCCAATACCCCCCGGAATATCTCAAGCCTATGCTGGCTCCTTTTGAAAAGAAAGCAGATGTTGTAGGTGGCAGTAGAATTCTTTTTGGCGATATGCGAAGTGGTGGTATGTCCAAGATAAGATATTATGGAACAATATGGCTGAATGCCCTTGAGAACCTTGTTTTCAGGCAGAAACTTACCTCATATCACAGCGGCTACAAGGCATACAGCAGGAACGCTCTAGAGAAGATACCGTACAGAAGCTATTCGAATACATTCAATTTTGATTCGGAGATGCTTGTGGGCTCCATCAGAGCAGAGCTTGACATTGCAGAAATACCCATTCCCACAATACACGGAGAAGGGTTTTCCAGCCTTAAGCCTGTTCCATACGGACTTTCAGTTCTGGGCACTATTGTACGCTACATCTTCGGAAGGATCTGAGACTCAGAAGCGCTTTCTGGTTATGAATTGAACAATTCCATCAACGGGAGACAGTTGCGGTGTTGCTGATTTTGTAAATACTGCTCTGGCTATGCATGCTTTTCCTCGCCTTACAAGATGAACTACCACATAAATACAGTGATTGTTGCTCCCATCACAGCAAAGAACAGCCATATCCAACCGGTATTGCCTGCAATTTACCGGGAAAGCAGGGGCAGGTTTTCTCTGTTCAGATCAGAACCGAGAACAAATCAGGGCTTGTCAAGATGCTGGGTTTTGTCTAAAAGACCGCCAGAATGCTGTATTTGAAGTTTTTCTATACATGTTTGCTGAATGACGAAGTATTGACTCAGTGTATATTATATGAGATACTAAGGATATAGCACGCAGGATAAGTACAGTTGGATTATTTGATCGGAGAGAAAATGAAAGCAGTGATCTGGTTTGCCGCTGTACTTGTGATTCTTAGTACACAGGCTTTGGGATTCGGTTATTTTGACGCAATAACAAACGGTACGGTTCTTGGCGGGTTCTCTCCGTATACAGTGGCACTGGGAACAGTCCGCGCTGTTGGAGCATCCGAACCGGCCAGCATGTTTACAAATCCAGCTCAACTTGCTTCACACCCTTTCACAGCTCAACTGTCCGGGTCATCAATATCATGGGCTGAACGGGTAATCGAATCGGATATAGATAAGACTCTCAGAACACTGATGACAAACAACAGCGGGATGGCAGCAGTTGTTTATCCAGCAGGGGGCATTACAATCGGAGCTGGAATTGCCAAGGTTGTGGAGTTTGGGTACGAGGGTATGTCTCTTATCTACGATGACCCTGATGACCCTGAGATCGGTGTTGCAATTCTGAATTCAGAGGGCTCTCAAATAGAAGTCATGGGCAGTGTTTCAATGGTGATCTCCGGCCCCTTATCTGCTGGTTTTTCAGGGGGCTCCCGTCTTACATCTGTTGACTACCAGTACAATTTCAACAGCTATCACTTTCTTATTCCAGATTCATCATGCAGTTGGGTCAAAGAGAACAGTGAATTTGCATGGCACGCAGGGCTTTCTCTGAATGGAGATATTTTCAAGTCAGGAATTTCCTATTCTTCAGAAACCTTGTATATG
>JAGLQD010000253.1 GCA_023136985.1 Candidatus Sabulitectum sp.
TGGGGACCGGATGACCAATGGGTAGCTTTCTCTTCTGACAGAACAGGCAACTACGAGATTTATCTTATTAATGTTGACAGCGATACTCTAATTCAATTGACGGATGACCCCGCCATGGATCAATACCCTGCATGGAATCCACGGAAAAACTGGATTGCTTTCAGCTCCGACCGTGTTTCCGGCAACTGGAACATGGATATTTTTGCAATTGATGAGCCTGAACTTCCCTGACAGGATAATTCTTTAAGACAGCTGAATTGCCAGGATTTTTACGACTTTGGCCCGACTGACCTTAACCAGTGATCTTTAAGGCTGGGTCATGTTTGCAATTCCATTGTAAATGCGCAAGCAGTAAGTTCACTGCTGCCTTTCAGAAATATTCCAAATTGCAAGCACTCTGCGGAGTGCATTTCTGTTTAACCTGAACATTCACTCGCTGCGGTTTCTGCCGAACTCAGTCAATAAATACTGCTGTTCCGCCACCATCAACTGTTGAAATGCCAGTAGCCACCGGTTTCAGAAGATCATAGCACAACAGAGAACAGTTGCGCTGATTCAGCTGTAATTCAAACACCGATGGTGCTTTCCTGAAGATCGGCAGCCTGGTACAATTTACATGGATCATTTTCAAAACGAAAGGTTTTGCGTGTAAAAAGGCCGCCGGAAAAACCGGCGGCCTTTTTCTGATGGATCTATACGCTAGATCAGCATCAATTCGATAGCCTGCATGAGCTGGATCAGGAAATCGGGATCTGACACTTCAATGTCTAATCCGAATCCTGCCTGCTGGCAGATACCGAGTGCAGGTCTGAAGTTCAGAGTTCTGTAGGCCATGGCTGCTGCCATGCCCTTGAGCTTCAGACTGGTAATTCCATCATAGTGACTGAAAGAGTATTCTCCCTCTTCGGCAAGGCCGAGAAGAGTTGCAACTCCGAAGTACAGATCACCATTCTCGCCTCTGGCATCCTGAAGAATGCCGTATGCAGCCACTGCGTCTGCGGCAAAGGCCGTCTGGCCACCTGCAGGTACATAGGTTGCATAGTCGAATGTCATAGCATTCTCGTACATGCACCATGTTCTGTAATGATCGCCTCCCAAATTAAGATCCGCATAAGGAACACTTATGTACACAGTGCTTGTATCAGCACCGTTAACAATGGAGTCTACACCGCAATCAAAAAGTGAGAAGCCGTTAACTACGGTAAAAAGTGCCTTCACACCGGGATCTGCGATCTCGAATGCGTACTGGAACCTGATGCCTGTGTACTGGCTGTAAAGCCAGTTACCAATCTCAAGGTTATCCAGAGTACCCTTTGTTGAGTCAGGTCCTGTGGTTCCTCCCCAGAAGAGGGTGTCACCCTCTACAACGAGTATGGTATCTCCAAAGGCATTTATGACCTGAATATCATTAGCTGTCAGCACAGGATCAATACAAACAAACTCCGACCAGTCCAGATTCTGCTCAATTGTGACTGTGTTGAACTCCACAGGCCATGTTCCGCCATCATGCTGAACAGTCATGTAGTCATACTGATCTCCGACCACCCAGTAGTCAGGAAGCAGTATTGAAGTCCAGCCAGCGCCGTGATAAGCCTCAGGTCTGGAGGTGTCCATTTCAAGGGCCCACTGGAAATTCTGCATTGCTGTTTCGTAGTCGCCCAGCCCAAACGCCGTCCATCCAGTATTGATAAAGCCCATGTACCCTTCAGCTTCAGGATACTCTGTAACATTGTCGTAACATCCTGCAACCAGGATAAGGGAGGCTGCTACTGCAACAAGGATCATCGATTTGATTCTTTTCATTATTCTTCCCCCCCCTACTGTA
>JAGLQD010000254.1 GCA_023136985.1 Candidatus Sabulitectum sp.
CCTTTTTTTGTTGCTGTTGTTTGTAGCCGTATCTCATTCAGAACAGTGCGTCTGGAATGGTGTTGGTAGGGTTGTAGCCGTTGGGGATGTTCATGGTGATCTGGGGCAGTTTGTGAGGATACTCCAGGGAGCAGGTCTTGTAGACGGTGACCTGAACTGGATCGGGGGCAAGACGCACCTGGTTCAGGTGGGTGATGTTCTGGACCGCGGACCGGATTCCAAAGCAATAATGAATCTTCTAATGTCTCTTGAATTGCAGGCCCCCATGGATGGTGGATATGTACACTTCCTGCTGGGTAACCATGAAGTAATGCTTATGAAAACTGACTTGAGATATGTGCATCAGGGTGAGATACTCTCCTACGGTGGTTTGAAGGAGATGGTTCGTGCTTTACGCCCGGACGGGGAGTACGGCAGCTGGCTTGCCGGGCACAACGCTGCGATCCGGATAAACAACGCTCTGTTTGTTCATGCCGGGATCTCTGAAGACTACGCTTCAGTCCCTGTAGACTCCATCAACGAACTTGTCAGAAGTGAAATAGCAAGAGGCTGGACAGAACCTTCCGGTATTCTTTCAGGTAGCGGCCCTGTATGGTTCAGAGGGCTTGCCGTTGACCGGGGAAGTGCAATACTACGGGTTCTGGAGGAGACTCTTGAGACAAATGATGCCGATTTTATTGTTATTGGACACACTGTAAGCATTGAAGGAATTGCAACACGATTCAGTGGCAGAGTTGTTATGATAGACACTGGAATATCGGAGTGTTACGGAGGAGCGGCTCAGTATCTTGAACTGGACCAGAGGGGTTACAAGATACATTTCCCGTGAAGTGCAGGTCAATTTGGTTATAGGGATCGGTATTGATACAGTTGATGTTGTTTCTTTCAGGAAGCGACTTGATGATAGGCTTATTGAAGAGCTTTTTCTACCGGAAGAGATTAAGTATTGCCTGTCTCAAGTAAGATACTGGGAGAACTTCGCAGCAAGGTTTGCAGCAAAGGAAGCTGCGTTCAAAGCCCTGGGAGCCGGGCTTTCCTCCGGGCTCCGCTTCCGTGATGTTGAGATAGTGAAAAATCCTGAGACTGGAAGTATTTCAATAAGGCTGCATGGTAAAGCTCTAGCGGCTCAAACTGAGAAAAAAATAGAGAGGGTTCTTGTGTCTGTTTCGCACACAAGAATGAATGCAGTTGCCATAGTAATTGCAGAAGATAAATCAGTATAGACATTGGTGTGGATTTCGGTTATTTGTACCAGATATACAGCTTGCAGGATGTCAACAATAAGTTCGGCGGAGAACTCCTTTTCAGGGGAACTCCAGTGAATTGAGAGGAGCGATCTTGAGTAATATCGGGTCCTATGAAAAAAGAAGAGAGAACTTCAGCTGGGACATAGCCAAAGAGGTTCTTAAATGGGAAGAGGGCGAGATACTGAACATCGGTGCTATGTGCTCCGATAGAATTTGTGCCCGTGGAGACGGTGAAAAGAAGGCACTGATATGGCAGGGTTTCGGCGGTAAGCAGAAGACTTACACATTCAATGATCTCAGAGTGCTTTCAAATGGATTTGCGAAATTTCTTAAAGAACTTGGAGTAGAGCCAGGAGAAAAAGTCTGTCTGTTCATGGACAAAATCCCCGAACTCTATGTTTCTTTCCTGGGTGTTTTGAAGATGGGTGCTGTTGCTCAGCCACTTTTCTCCGCATTTGGTGACGAGTCTCTTGAGGTAAGGCTTTTGAGTGCTGACACCAAGGTGATCTTCACAACACGCAAGCATGTGAAGAAGGTTCGCAAGATACAGGATAAGCTTCCTGCACTTGAAAAGATCGTGGTAGTTGAGGGCAACCCCAACAAGCTCAGAGATGAAGAGATTTACTTCAGCATGGAGGACTTCCGAACTGAAGACTTTACTGCCTACGAATCCGGACCGGATACTCCATCTGTACTCCACTACACATCGGGAACCACCGGTCAGCCCAAGGGTGCTCAGCATGGTCATGGATCCGTATGGGGGCAGGCGCTTACCACCTCATGGGTACTTGATCTCAAGGATGATGATATCTACTGGTGTACTGCCGACCCAGGCTGGGTTACCGGCACAAGCTATGGGATCATCGGCCCCTGGAGTCTTGGCGTGACCCAGTGCGTACTTGATTCAGGGTTTACATCAGCTGCCTGGTATCAGTTCATACAAGACAACAAAGTTACAGTCTGGTACTCAGCTCCTACTGCCATCAGATCTCTTATGCGGGACGGCGAGGGGCTTGTGAAACAGTATGACCTCTCCAGCCTCAGGCATCTGGCTTCAGTTGGTGAGCCTCTTAATGCAGAAGCAGTTATCTGGAGTGAGAAAGTCTACGGGCTTGCATTCCTCGACACCTTCTGGCAGACTGAAACAGGCTCCATGATGATCACTAACTTCCCCGGTATGAAGATCAAACCCGGTTCCATGGGAAAACCATTTCCCGGCATCGTTGCGGGAATTCTTGATCTGAACACAAACGAGCCGGTTACTGAACCAGGAACCGTTGGCCTTATTGCCTTCAGACCCGGCTGGCCTTCAATGTTCAAAGAGTACGTGAAGAAACCTGACATCTACAGAAGCAAGTTTGTTGGTGCTGCAGACGATGCTATGCCTGCGGAACTCAGGGTTGATGAGTCTCTCTGGTATGTCTCCGGTGACAGAGCCAGTTTTGACAAAGACGGGTACTACTGGTTCGTGGGTCGTGATGATGATGTTATCAATACAGGAGGACACCTTGTTGGCCCCTTTGAGATTGAATCTGCTCTTGTGGAGCATGAGGCAATCGCAGAAGCTGCTGCAATAGGCAAGCCTGATGAAGTCAACATGGAAGTGGTTAAGGTCTTTATTACCTTGAATCCTGGATTTGAGCCGTCCGATGATCTTGAACTGAACATCATGAACTTTATAAGAAAAAAACTATCTCCTCTGGCAATGCCTCAGGATATAGAGTACATGGAAAAACTGCCCAAGACCCGTTCCGGCAAGATACTCAGAAGGTATCTGAAAGCTCTTGAATGGGGACATGACGTTGGCGACCTTTCAACCCTTGAAGACGATTAAGGAAAGGAACTATCATGGCTGATGAAATGAAAGATATGATCCTGGAGTATGTGATAGAAGAGTATGTTGACGAAGAAGATGATGAAGAAGAAGTGGGTTATGACACTCCGTTGATCTCCTCCGGTATTGTTGACAGTTTCTCAATGGTTTCTTTGAAGGTCTTCCTTGAGAAGAAGTGTCATGTTTCTCTTCCCGACAAGGAAGCTACTCCGGAGGCCTTTGACACCGTTAACAAGATCTGTGAACTTGTTCGCAGATTCCAGGACTGACAGGAGTAATAATGGCTTACAGTGCAAAAGCGAGAGAATTGTTTGCCGAAGACATTCAGGCAATCAGGGATAAGGGCATTTACAAGGAGAAAAGGTTCATCTGCTCTTCTCAGAATGCTGAGATCGAAGTTGAGTACCCGGAGGGTGCCCCTAAAAAGAAAGTTCTTAACTTCTGTGCGAACAACTACCTGGGTCTTTCAAATCATCCTGAAATAGTTAAGGCTGCTCACGAGGGTTTGGATGAACGCGGTTTCGGAATGAGTTCGGTGCGTTTCATCTGTGGAACGCAGGATATTCACAGAGAGCTCCAGGACAAGGTTTCAGACTTTCTCGGCATGGAAGACACTCTTCTGTTTCCTTCATGCATGGATGCAAACTCAGGTGTGTTTGAATCTATCCTCGGCCCGGAGGATCTTATTCTGGCTGACAGGCTTATACACGCTTCTCTTATCGATGGTATCAAGCTCTGTTCCGCACAGTATGATACTTTCAAACACATGAACATGAAGCATTTGAAGAAGAAGCTGGAGCTTCATCAGGACAAGCGCCATGTTCTTGTTGTTACTGATGGTGTGTTTTCTATGGATGGTGATCTGGCTCCTCTTGATGAAATGTGTGACCTCTGTGATCAGTACGGAGCCATGATTCTTGTTGACGAGTCTCATGCTTCTGGATTCATTGGTAAAACTGGTCGGGGAACCCACGAGCATTTCGACTGCATAGATCAGGTCGACCTCATTACCACTACATTCGGAAAAGGGCTTGGTGGAGCTTCCGGCGGATGTGTTTCCGGCAAGAAAGAGCTTATTGAGCTCTGCCGGCAGAATGCAAGACCATACCTCTTCTCTAACTCCATGGCACCACCAATAGTGAATGCATCAATCAAGGTTATGGATCTTGTAACAAAAGATACAGAGCTTCGTGATAAGCTGGAATGGAATGCCGCCTACTTCCGCAAGGGCGTTGAAGAGGCTGGCCTTTGTGTACGCCCGGGCAATACTCCCATAGTACCTGTTATGCTTTACAATGCAAAGCTGGCCAATGACATGTCCAGAGACATGTATGCTGAAGGTATTTATGTGATTGGATTCTTTTTCCCGGTAGTACCATCAGGAGCTGCAAGAATAAGAGTTCAGCTTTCCGCTGCACACACGAAAGAGCATATAGACAAGGCCGTTGCCGCTTTCAAAAAGGTCGGCGAGAAATACGGTATTCTCGGCCTGGACAAAAAGGGCATTATAGAGAAATACGGCATGTAGACAGTGGCGAAAAAGGGGGGCACTTCGGTGCCCCCCTTTTCATTGACAAACCTGCTTTCGCCATTGTAGAATCGCCCGGTGACCAAATATCAAATTGACAGAATTAATACGGGAGAGGACAGACAGATGAGCGAAACCAAGCTGGCGAATCCGGCACCTCTGGGTCTTATGGGATTCGGAATGACCACAGTAATTCTTAACATTCATAACGCAGGATTCTTCAAACTCAATGACCCGAGTATTCTTGCTCTGGGTATTTTCTTTGGGGGTCTTGCGCAGGTCGTTGCTGGTATTATGGAGTTCAAAAAAGGAAACACATTCGGAATGACGGCTTTTACAAGTTTCGGTTTTTTCTGGATATCTCTTGTCTTCATAATTATGAAAGGCGGAGCAGACCCGGTTTTTCTTGGGTGGTATCTCTTCATGTGGGGTCTTCTTGCTTTCTGGCTCTGGTTTGGAACCTTCGGGAAGCACAGAGCAATTCAGGTTGTGTTCGCATCTGTTACCATTCTCTTCTGGCTCCTTGCAGTTGATCACTGGTTCACAATGCCTTCATTCTTCGTTAGAATCGCAGGGTTTGAGGGTATTCTCTGCGGTCTTTCCGCAGTTTACCTTGCTGCTGCTGAAGTTCTGAATGAGGACAAGGGCAGAACAGTGCTCCCAATTGGAATTATAAAGAAGTAGGGAACATTCAGATTTCAGGGGAGCCTGCGGGCTCCCCTTCTGTTTTAGTAACCAGATATTTCCAGAACCACAATAAGATCCTCATATTGTTTCTTCAGAGCCCGCAGCAGTTTTTCAAGCAGCTGCATGTCCTCTGCTTTGCCCGCTTGTTCCATTGCAAATGCCGTCTTTACAAATTCAACGGCGCTGAGGTTGGCTCCGGAACCTTTCAGAGAGTGTGCAATATGACCTGCTTCCGCTGGATTGCTGTTGTTGATGCTATCGGTCAGCCTGACAAGAAGACCGGGAGAATTCTTTTTAAACTCCTGGACTATCAGGTTTGCAAGATCACGGTCATCCATCCTGCGGTCAAGAAACTCTTCTGCATCAAAGACTGAAACTGCCTGGTGTTCAATAGATTCTTCCGGGGATGGAACTGTGTTACCAGCAATGGCTTCTGTATCCAGATCAAGCCACTTCTTCAGCACCTTTGCCATGGGAGCCGGGCTGATCGGTTTTGAAAGGTAGTCATTCATTCCTGCTTCAAGACATCTGTCCTTGTCACCCTGCATGGCATGAGCAGTCATTGCAATTATAGGCACATCATGGTTCCTGACTTTTGAATCTGTGCTTCGGATCAGTCTGGTCGCCTCTATACCATCCATCACCGGCATTTGAACATCCATGAATACCAGATCGTATGGAACCTGCTCCAGAGCTATAACCGATTCACGACCATTGGCAACAGCATCAACACGAACTCCCGTTTTCTTAAGAATCCCCATGGCTACCTGTTGATTGGTAATGTTGTCTTCAACGACAAGGATTCTGAATTTCTCAAGATTCATCTCATTGAGTAAGTACTTGGTCACGAGACTGTTTTTGGGCTGCTGGTGGCTGATCCCGGCAATTACTGCCAATGCTTCAAAAAGCTCGGATTGTCTTACCGGTTTTGTAAGGTACGCAGAGAAGCCAATCTCCTGCATTCTCTTTGAATCACCGCGCTGACCCAGTGATGTCATCATAAGCAGGCGTATATCCTTCAGCTTTTTATCGGACTGCATTACTCTGCCAAGGGTTTCCCCGTCCAAAGAATGGAGTACCGGATATTCTTGCAGATCTTTCCCATCTCTCTATACGCTCTGTGCCGGCTCCCTCCGGCCGCCAGGCATGAACTGGATTGGTTCTTCCTTTCAGGGATATCTTGCAACGATGTTTTATGTACATACATCCAATAATACTTGGCTGAATTTCTTTCCGAACTGACCATACCTCCCAAATTCGACCCATGTCAACAAGGAGACTATTGAAATGCTTTGAGTAGAGATGCCCGTGCTGAATATTTTGACAACTCATTGTTCGGTTTGTAGGATCGCAACATGATGATAAAAACAAGCCGTAACACCAGTTTCGAATTTTTGTGTTGTTCTGCCGACATTTCTGTATCGGCAGCGGGGTCTGTATTGTAGAATAATCTGAATATCAATGGATTACAAATGCCCATGGCCGGAAGGTCGTGGGATTCTTTGCGTTAAGGGGAAAACAATGTTGAATAATGTAGATGGAATTTTAGGTACAATCGGAAATACGCCACTGGTTCAGCTTAGATATCTTGGCCCAAAGAATGGGGCAAGAATACTGGTAAAACTTGAAGGTTCTAATCCAGGTGGCTCAGTAAAAGACAGATCCGCTCTGTGGATGGTGAGAGACGCCGTGAGCAGTGGATTTCTATACGCCGGTAAAACAATTTTGGAGGCAACCTCAGGGAATACTGGAATTGGTCTGGCCATGGTGGGTGCAGCAATGGGATACAGAGTAAAACTTGTTCTTCCGGAAAGCGTCAGTATGGAGCGTAGACATGTGCTTTCCGCCTTTGGAGCAGAGCTTCTTCTAACACCGGGTGAGAAGGGAACAGATGGGGCCATTTCCCAGGCTGAAAGACTATTTGATCAGGATAGTGATAAGTTTTACATGCCTGATCAATACAGCAACAGAGCGAACTGGTTGAGTCATTATGAGTCCACCGCACCGGAGATAATCAGGCAGGCATCAGGAAATATAGATGCATTTGTGGCCGGCATTGGAACTGGGGGAACTCTCATGGGAGTTGGACGCAGGCTGAAGGAATTTTCACATGAGGTTCGGATAATCGGCGTGGAGCCTGAGATAGGGCACAGTATTCAGGGATTGAAGAATTTGAAAGAATCAGCAAAACCAGCAATATTTGAAGAAGACAGACTTGACTCCATCATAAGTAAATCCGATTCAGATGCCTTTGCAATGACTAGAGATCTGGCTTTGAGGGAAGGACTGTTCGTTGGGATGAGCGGTGGAGCAGCTGTCAGCGCGGCAATTCAGGTTGCGCGTGACATGAATCCTGGAGAAACGGTAGTAGTGCTTATTGCTGACCGTGGTGACAGATATATTTCAACCGGTGTGTTTCATTCCAGGTGATATGAAAGCGAAGTTCTATTGGCGCACCCTGAAATATTTGCTATTTATTGGGAGAATGAAGTTGCTGATCACATTATTTGTCAAGAGGCACAGAGCAAATGAATACGCATATTTTTACCGTTGATGTAGAAAACTGGTATGACGGACTCCCGAATTCTAATGACCTGAGAGCACGTTTCAACAGTAGACTCGAAATCAATGTACGGTATCTTCTATCTATCCTTCAGGAGAAGAATATCTCAGCAACATTTTTCTGGCTTGGCTCTCTTGCGGAAAAGAACAAGGGGCTTATCAGGGAAGTTCAGAACATGGGGCACGATATTGGTTGTCATGGGTGGACGCACACACATCTTAAAGTTTTAGGCAATCGCAGATTTCTTCATGAAACACAAAGGGCTCTTGGTACCATTGCTGAAATTACCGGAAAGCCCGTGATACACTACAGGGCTCCATTTTTCTCAATTTCTGAGCAAACACCATGGGCTCTTCCCATACTGGCAGGAAACGGGATCAAATTTGATTCCAGCATAGTGCCTGTAAAATACTGGAGATACGGATTCCCCGGATTTAGCCCGACCTTGTCTGTTCATCAAACTGACCATGGTGAAATAACTGAAATACCAGTTTCCACCGGTAATTTTATGGGAATGAAGATTCCTTTCGGAGGTGGAGCATGGTTTAGAATGATTCCATACAGCTTTGTAAGGAGAGGTTATCAGAATCTTGAAGAACTAGGTATGACAGGTGTTTTTTACATGCATCCGTGGGAGCTTGACCCAGGGCATCCTGGAGTCTTTCTTAACCCTAAATACGGAATTACCCATTACAGCAATCTTGGGAAATGCGAGAAAAAATTGAGGCTCCTGCTTGATCACTTCAGATTCACATCTATAGATCAATTCTTCTCGGCTTCCTGTGGCAGAGAATTTGATAGATTCAAATAGATTATGTCACTTATTCGAAGGGTGTTGAAATGACGGAGAAAATCCCCTCACGGGAAGATGCGTTTGCTTTACTTAAAGAGTACAATTCAAGTGAATCACTCATAAAACATGCTCTTTCTGTTGAAGCAGTAATGCGTCACATAGCAGAGCAGAAGGAAGAAGATCCTGATAAGTGGGGTGTGATCGGTCTGATACACGATCTGGACTACGAAATGTTCCCGGAGCAGCACTGCACAAAGACCCGTGAGATACTGGAGGAAAGGAATTGGCCAGGGGAATATATCAGGGCAGTGGTATCCCATGCGTGGGGCATCTGCAGCGATGTGAGACCAGAGTCAGTTATGGAGAAATACCTCTATGCTATTGACGAACTAACAGGGCTGGTGACCGCCTGCGTATTGGTGAGACCTTCCCGGAGTCTTATGGATCTGAAAGTGAAATCGGTTAAAAAGAAATGGAAGAACAGGCATTTTGCAGCTGGAGCCAACCGGGAAGTCATGGAGAAAGGTGCTGAGATGCTGGGAATCCAGATACCTGAGTTGATCCAGGATGTTATTGACGGTATGAGGACAGTAGCGGACCAAATAGGGCTGGATGGCAGTAACTGATGATCGGCACTTTTGTTAACACCGCAACAGTTCTTGCAGGCGGGCTTCTGGGCACTCTTTTTGGATCAAGGCTTTCTGAACGGATCAGAGAGACTGTGATGACAGGAATGAGCCTGGTGGTAATTGCCCTTGGGATAAAGATGACCCTGGAAACCTCCAACATACTGATCGTTCTGGGAAGCATTACCATAGGCAGCATTCTTGGAGAGGTTCTTCATCTGCAGAGGCAGCTTGATTCCGTAGGTCTCTGGCTGGAAGCTGTGACTTCGAGATTTTCTTTTTTAAGCAGGGGTAACTTCAGTCAGGGATTTGTTACTGCAAGCCTTGTGTTCTGCGTTGGGCCTATGACCATAATGGGATCAATACAGGATGGCCTGTCCGGAGACAGTTCACTACTTCTGGTAAAAAGTGTTCTTGATGGATTTGCCGCAATTGCCTTTGCCAGTGTAATGGGCATGGGTGTTACTTTTTCCGCCATTACCGTGTTGCTTGTTCAGGGGGCATTAACACTTGGATCCTCACTTTTCAGTAATGTACTTACCCAGGGCATGGTTTCTGAGCTAACTGCCACTGGTGGTGTGATTATGCTTGGAATCGCAATACACATGCTTGATCTTAAAAAAATCAGGCTGGCCAATTTTCTTCCAGCACTTGCCATCGCTCCCCTGATCGTCTGGATTTCGGGTATAATTCAGGGGTAGTTGTTGCAGAGTTTGTGGCGCAGTTCATTTACAGTTAGCGGAAAGAGTTTTTTTGAACAAAGCAGTTTTCTTGTTGATCCTGGTTGTTGTCGGTGCAGGTCTTGGATTTCTCTCTGGAATAATTTCAGCACCGATGGTGTTCGATACGCCTGTATTCATCTCTTCCATGGGTGCATCTGCAGTACCGGTAACAGTTCCGGATGTACAGGGTATGACCCGTGCTGAAGCACAGAGAACCATTGAAGGCGGCAATCTTATTCTTGCTGGTCAGTGGACCGAGTATGGCGGTTTTGAAACTATGGGTATGGTTGTCAGGCAGGATCCTCTTGCAGGAACTCAGGTTCCTCAGGGAGCTCCAGTGAATATTTTCTGGAATGTAGGACCTCTATTCAGACCCTTCCATCCGGATTCCGTCATTGGTCTTTCAGCCAGCAGGGCAGAAGAAAAAATTGCAGACTGGCAGCTTTATACTGCGGGTAGAACAAGGATTCCTCATCCATCCATCCCAGAGGGAGAGGTAATTGCTGTTGCTCCGTGGTTTGCTGAAAGTATTTCAGTAAGAAGACCTGTAAGACTTCTAGTATCCTCCGGGTGGACAGGTGTTCCTGTTCTGGTCGGGCTTAGCGTGTCCGAAGCTGAGAGTATTCTTGTTGGCAGACGGCTTGTTATGAAAATCATTGAGGAACGACAAATATCTGATATTCTGAAGCAGGGAACTGTACTTGAACAGTTTCCCTATTCAGGAGAAAACTACATTTCAGGCGATACTGTTTCTGTTGTTACCGGCGCTATTGGTGGCGCTGGATGGGGTGAGTGGTAATGAGGAGAACAATAATTGCCCCGTCTGTTCTAGGATGCAGTCACGGGGAACTTGCCAGCGCAGCAGCTGGATTGGAAAAAGACGGAGCAGACTGGATACATCTTGATGTTATGGATGGTGTTTTTGTGCCGGTTCTTACTTTTGGTGCAGGGGTTGCCAGAGCTGTGTGTTCAACTGTTTCTATACCTGTAGACGCACATCTTATGGTGGAACATCCTGCAGGTCTTATTGAAAGTTTTGCAGAAGCAGGATGCCGTTACATCACCTTTCATCCCGAGTCGTCAGAAAAACACATCCACCGGCTCCTGGGAAGAATCAAAGAGCTTGGGTGTTACAGTGGTCTCGCCTTGAATCCTGCCACTTCTCCGGAAATAATCAGATGGGTTGCTGATCAGCTTGACCTTGTTCTGATCATGACTGTTAACCCAGGTTACGGCGGCCAGAAACACATAGGCGTCATGCATGAGAAAATACGAACTGTAAGAGATATCCTGGATGAGGCCGGCAGAGATGATGTTGCTATTTCAGTTGATGGAGGTGTTGATTCTTCCAACGCTGCAGAACTTGTTCAGGCTGGAGCTTCCGTTCTTGTAAGCGGCTCATACATTACATCATCTTCAGATCGCGCAGGAGCTATTGCCGCCCTGAGGGTGTGAGTCATGAGGGAT